>JAYUCM010000227.1:0-1581 GCA_043740355.1 Acidobacteriota bacterium
CCGACGCCGCGGAGAGGAATGAGGGGATCGGACGAGGGCAAGGGACGAGAATGACCATCCGGCAGCGGCGGTGGCACCTTTCCCTCGCAGCCGGAGCCGTCGTGCTCGGGTTGTATTCTCCCGCCTTCGCAGGCGACGGCCGTGTTGACGAGCTCCTCCGCTTCGGCACGGATATGGCGCGCGGCGGCAACTGGCGCGAGGCCAAGTTCCGTTGGGAACAGGCGCTGCAGCAGGACCCTGCCGACGCGCGCCTCCTGAACAACCTCGCGGTCGCCGAAGAGGCGCTGGGCCAGCCCGACCACGCCCGCGAGCTGTTCAACCGGGCGCTGGCCGCGGCGTCCACGGATTCGCGAATTCACGATAACGCCATGCGATCGTCTCTGTTCTGGGGCCGGTCGTCGGATGGCGACGGCGTCACCGCGCCGCCCTCCGCTCCCGTCGTCTGGCGCAAGAAGAGGGGGCGCGACGTCGTGGAACTCCCCGTGACGCTTCCCCTGCCCCCGCGACTCAAGCTCGACGGCGTGAAGACCGTCCTCGTCGCAAGCTTCCTCGTGAACGACTCGGAACTGGTCGACGTCAACCGCGAGTTGGTCCGTTTCCTTCGCAACGAATTCCGAAAGCACACCGCGTTCGAGATCCAAAAGATCATGCCGCCGCCGGCGGTGCCGGAGCAGACGCTCGACGACATGGCGGCGAACTCGCCGTTCTTCCGATGGCTCGGTCACGAGCATGGCTCCGACGTCATCGTCACCGGCGCCATGCGCTACGCGAAGCGCGACGCTTCGGGATTCGAGGACGTCGACATCGTGAGCGACGCGACGGGACAGAAGGTCCGGCAGACCCGTTTCGTCGAACAAGAGGAGTTCACGTTCGAGCTGGATGTCCTCTACTTCCGCGGAGCGGACGGATCGCTCCTGTTTCGCGACCGGCTGCGACGGCAGGCGGTCTTTCGCGGGGCCGCAAACGATCCGATCAGCGCGTTTTACGAGCTCGGGAACTCGATCGCCGGCGACGTACTTTCCGTCATCGCCTCTCGGACCCGGACGGACCAACGGCTGCTCTTCAAGGGATGAGCCCGGAGCCCCTCATGACGATTCCGAATCGGCGACGCGTAGCAGCGGTTTTTCTAGGCGTGGTTTCCATGCTCTCGGCGTGGGGCGGGCGGCCGGCGTCGGCGCAGTACGGCGGCTACTTCGGGCAGAACAAGATCGCTTACGACAAGTTCCGCTGGAAGATTTACAAGGCGCCCCACTTCGATATTTACTACTACCCGGAGTCGGAGCCGTTCCTCGACGACATCGTCTCGTACGCGGAGAGCGCCTACGTTCGTCTGAGCAAGGATCTCGACCACGAGCTGCGCTTCCGGATCCCGATGGTCATCTACAAGACCCACGGAGAATTCGAGGAGACCAACATCACGCTCGAAGACGTCCCGGAGGCGGTCGGAGCGTTTGCCGAGCCGATTCAGAACCGGATGGTCCTTCCGATCGACCAGCCGCCGGACAAACTCTACAAGCTGATCTCCCACGAGCTCACGCACATCTTCCAGTTCTCGCTCTTCTTCGAGGGGTACATCGGGCG
>JAYUCM010000228.1:0-9548 GCA_043740355.1 Acidobacteriota bacterium
CGTTAGGGGTTTAAAACCCTAAAACGGTTTAGCAAACCGTCCCGTTCAGCCACTCCGGCACCTCACCAAGGGCGCTCCGACGATTCACGTGCCGGCGAAGCGCGGGATTGTATCGCAGGCGTCAAAGCTCATGGCGGAGGGGGCGGGATTCGAACCCGCGGCGCCCTCGCGGGCGCGCTCGCTTTCAAGGCGAGTGCCTTCAACCACTCGGCCACCCCTCCGTTAAAGATTCCCCTGCGGCTCGATCCGCTCGCGGCCGTCCATGTACGCGTGAAGCACCTTCGGTAGCGTGACGCTCCCGTCGCGCTCCTGTCCGTTCTCCAGAACGGCCACCATCGTGCGACCTACGGCAAGCCCGGAGCCGTTCAGGGTGTGCGCGTGGACGGCCTTCGCCCCTTCGCGAGGGCGGAACTTGATGTTGGCGCGTCGGGCCTGGTAGGCCTCGAAGTTCGAGCACGAGGAGATTTCGCGGTAGACGCCTTGAGAGGGGAGCCACACCTCGAGGTCGTAGGACTTCGCGGCGCTGTTCCCGAGGTCCCCGCCGCACAGGTTGGCGACGCGGTAGGGAAGCTCGAGGCGCTTCAGCACCTCCTCGGCGTGCCCCGTGAGCGCCTCGAGCTGCGCATACGACTCCTCCGGCTTCGCGAAGCGCACCAGTTCGACCTTGTCGAACTGATGCTGGCGGATGAGGCCGCGTACGTCCTTCCCGTACGATCCCGCCTCGCTGCGGAAGCAGGGCGTGTACGCGCAGTAGGCGATCGGAAGCCGTCCGGCGTCCAAGATCTCGTCCGCGTGGATGTTGGTCACGGGGACCTCGGCGGTCGGGATCAGGTAGTAACCGCCCGGCTCGACCTTGAAGAGATCCTCCTCGAACTTCGGAAGCTGCCCCGTCCCGAAGAGCGCCTGCGCGTTGACGAGGAACGGCGGCAGCACTTCTCTGTAGCCGTGCTCTTTCGTGTGGAGGTCGAGCATGAAGTTGATGAGCCCCCGCTCGAGGCGCGCGCCTTCCCCCGTCAGCAGTGCGAATCGCGCCCCCGTCATCTTCGCCGCGCGCTCGAAGTCCAGGATCCCGAGCCGCGGCCCCAGGTCCCAGTGCGCCTGCGGGGCGAAGTCGAACACGCGCGGCGTGCCCCACGTGCGAACGATCACGTTGTCGGATTCCGTCGACCCCGCGGGGACGCTCTCGTGCGGCAGGTTCGGGAGCCGCTTCAGGAATTCGTCGAGCTCGGCCTCGACGCCGGCGAGCTCGGTCTCGAGTGCCGCGACCTTCTCGCCGAGCGCCTTCATTTCGTTGCGCAGCGGCGAGGCGTCTCCGCCGCCCTTGATGACCTCGCCGACCTTCTTCGAGCTCTCGTTGCGGTGGCGCTTGAGTCCCTCGACCTCGGTGACGAGCGTGCGCCGCCGCTCGTCGAGCGTGCGGAACGCGTCGAGCGCCACGGTTTGGCCGCGCTTCGTCAATCCGGCGGCGACGAGCTCGGGATGACCTCTGACGACGTGGATGTCGAGCATCGTGCCCTCGTGGGAATCGTGCGTGAAAGTCCTTGGAAACGCGGCATTCTAGCAAGGGGCCGGGTGCTATCATCCGCCTTTGCCATGGATAAGCTGCGCATCACGGGTGGCCGGCGGCTGAACGGCCGCGTTCCCGTCGCCGGCGCAAAGAACGCGGCGCTTCCTGCGCTCGCTGCGACCCTTCTGACGGAAGGCAAAGTGGAGCTGACGAACCTCCCGCGCGTGCGGGACGTGCGCACCATGCTGCGGGTCTTGGAGCAGCTGGGTGCCTCGGTCGACGACCACGGGGACGGTGCCGCGTCGGTCGCGGTGGCGCGTCTTCAGTCGTTCGAGGCGCCGTACGACCTCGTCCGGACGATGCGGGCCTCCGTGCTCGTGCTCGGACCGCTGCTTGCGCGATTCGGGCGCGCGCGCGTGTCCCTCCCCGGGGGGTGCGCGATCGGCGAGCGGCCGATCAATCTCCACATCGAGGGGCTCCACAAGATGGGAGCCGAGATCACGATCGAGCACGGGTACGTCCAGGCGGCCGCCAAGCGCCTGCGTGCTGCTTCGATCACGTTTCCGCAGAAGACGGTGACGGGCACCGAGAACTTGATGATGGCCGCCGTGCTCGCCGAGGGGACGACCCGCCTGGGGAACTGCGCGCGCGAGCCGGAGGTCGTCGATCTCGGCCGCCTCTTGCTCGCGATGGGCGCTTCGATCGTCGGCGCCGGAACCGATGAGATCGTCATCGAAGGCGGCAAGCCCCTCCATGGCGCGCGCCACCGTGTGATCCCGGATCGGATCGAGGCGGGAACCTATCTCGTCGCCGGCGCGCTCGTCGGCGACGACGTCGAGGTCACCGGAGCGCGTGCCGACCAACTCGCCTCGTTGCTGCAGCAGCTGGCGGCCTGCGGCGTCGCGGTCTCCGAGACCCCCGAGGGGTTACGCGTTGCGGCGCCGCCCCACCTTACGGCGCGCGATCTTCGGACCAGTCCGCATCCGGGTTTCCCGACCGACATGCAAGCGCAGTACATGACGCTGATGACGCAAGCCCGCGGGGTCGCGCTGATCGCCGAAACGGTCTTCGAGCGACGGTTTATGCACGTGGGTGAGCTGCAGCGCATGGGGGCCGACATCCGCCTCGACGGGCGCTCGGCCGTCGTTTCGGGCCCGACGCGCTTGACCGGAGCGCAGGTGATGGCGACCGACCTTCGCGCCTCAGCGTGTCTCGTGCTCGCGGGGCTCGTCGCCGACGGTCCGACGGTGGTCGACCGGGTCTATCATCTCGATCGCGGGTACGAATCGATGGAGACCAAGCTCGCCGCGCTGGGGGCGTCGATCGAGAGGATTCGCGCGTGAGCTCGTCATGCATCTTCTGTCGCATCGCGGCGAAGGACATCCCCTCCAGCATCGTCTATGAAGACGACGACGTCGTCGCGTTTCGCGACCTGAGCCCGCAAGCCCCCACGCACGTGCTCGTGATTTCGAGGCGTCACGTCGCCTCGCTCGACGACATGGCGGCATCCGACGCCGGGCTCCTAGGGGCGATGATGCTGGCGGCGAAAAACGTGGCGGCGGCCGCGGGCCTCGATGCGGGGTACCGCATCGTGACCAACTGCGGGGTGAACGCCGGGCAGAGCGTTTCCCACATTCACCTCCATGTCCTCGGCGGCCGGCCGATGGCCTGGCCTCCCGGTTAGTCCCGCGCCTTCCGCATGATCCGTCGCGCCGCGGGGCTTCTCCTCCACCCGACCTCGCTTCCCCACCACCCCGACGGGCTCGATGCCGCGGCGCGGGAGTTCTTCGCGTGGGCCGAAGCCGCGGGTGTCTCCGTCTGGCAGGTTCTCCCGGTGGGCCCGCCGGGCGAGGGTGGATCGCCCTACGCGGCGCTCTCGGCGTTCGCCGGTGATCCGTCGTGGTTTTCCGACGCGAAGGGTCCGCATCCCGACGCCGTGGCCGCGTTCGGCGAGGAGCATGCCGCGTGGCTCGACGACTGGGCGCTGTTCGCCGCGCTGAAGGACGCGCACGGCGGCCTTCCGTGGTTCGCTTGGGACGAGCCGCTGCGCCGGCGTGATCCCGCGGCCCTCGCGCAAAGCGCGGCTGCGTTGGCCGACCGCGTGTCACGGCATCGCCGCGCGCAGCACGTGTTCCTGACGCGCTGGAGCAAGCTCCGCGCGCTGGCGCGCGATCGTGGAGTCACGATCCTGGGCGACGTTCCCATCTATCCCGCGCTCGACAGTGCGGACGTGTGGGCGCACCAGGATCTCTTCCACCTCGACGCGCAGGGAGCGCCCACACGCGTCGCCGGAGTGCCCCCCGACTACTTCAGCGCGACCGGGCAGCTCTGGGGAAATCCCCTCTATCGCTGGGATCGGCTTCGCGACACCGGCTACGCCTGGTGGATCGAGCGCCTGAAGCACGGCCTCGTCCTTCACGACGAGCTGCGCCTCGACCACTTTCGCGGGTTTGCGGGCTATTGGTCGGTTCCGGCCGAAGCGGAAACCGCGGAAGACGGCGTGTGGGAGCCCGGGCCCGGCTTGGCGCTCTTCGACGCCGTACGCGCCGCCCTGGGCGGGCTTCCGTTCGTGGCCGAAGATCTCGGCGTCATTACCGAGGACGTCAGTGCGCTGCGCAGGGCCCTCGACCTCCCGGGCATGCGGGTTCTCCAGTTCGGGTTCGACGCAAAGGACAGCGATCACGCGCCCCACCGCCTGACGAAAGACGTCGTCGTCTACACGGGGACGCACGACAACGACACGACGCGTGGCTGGTTCGCCTCCCTCGACCCCGCGATGAAAGCGCGCGTGCTCGATTACGTCGGCGGGACCGCCGATGGCGTTTCGTGGAGCCTGATCCGCGCCGCCTACACCTCGGTCGCGGACCTCGCCGTGTCGCCGGCGCAGGACGTGCTCGATCTCGGTTCCGAAGCGCGCATGAACGTGCCGGGCGTCGCACAAGGGAACTGGAGCTGGCGCGCGGCTTCGGACGCTTTCACTCCGGAGCTGGCGCTGCGGTTGAGACGGCTCGCCGACGATACCGAGCGCGGCTGCTAGAATCCCGTATTCACGGAGGCCCTCCATGGACAACCCGGTCATCGTCAGCGCCGTCAGAACTCCCATCGGAAAATTCCTCGGGACGCTCGCCGGCATTCAGGCCCAAAGGCTCGGGGCGATCGCCGTCAAAGAAGCCGTGCTTCGCGCCGGGTTGAAGCCGGAGCAGGTCGACGAAGTCATCATGGGGAACGTGGTCGGAGCGGGGCTCGGCCAGAACCCCGCGCGCCAAGCCGCGATCTTCGGCGGGATCCCCGACACGGTTCCCGCGATGACGGTCAACAAGGTTTGCGGCTCGAGCCTCAAGGCGGTCGTGCTCGCGGCGCAAGCGATCAAGTGCGGCGACGCCGAGATCGTCGTCGCGGGCGGCATGGAATCGATGTCGAACGCGCCGTACATCATGAAGAACGCGCGCGCGGGTTTCCGGATGGGGAACCAGACCGTCTTCGACGCGATGATCCTCGACGGCCTGTGGGACGCCTACAACGACTATCACATGGGAAACACCGGCGAGGTCGTGGCCGAGCGCTTCAACGTCACGCGCGGACAGCAGGACGCCTGGGCGGTCGAGAGCCACCAGAAAGCGATCGCGGCGATCGACGCCGGGATGTTCAAGCGCGAGATCGTGGCCGTCCCGATCCCGAGCAAGAAAGGCGACCCGGTCATCTTCGACACCGACGAATCGCCGCGTCGCGAGACGACGATCGAGGCGCTTCGCGCGTTGAAGCCCGCGTTCAAGAAGGACGGGACGGTCACCGCCGGGAACGCCCCTGGCGTCAACGACGGAGCTTCCGCTCTCGTCATCGCGTCGAAGGCGACGGCGAAGCGCCTGGGTCTTACGCCGCGCGCCGAGATCGTGGCGTACGCATCGTCCGGTCTGGCGCCCGAGCTCGTGATGATGGCGCCCGAAAAGGCGGTGCGGATGGTCTGGGAGAAGACGGGATGGACGCCGGACGGTGTCGATCTCTACGAATTCAACGAAGCGTTCTCGGTCCAGCAGGTGGCTCTGCAGCGCGTTTTGGGCTTGGACCCCGCCAAGCACAACGTGCGCGGCGGCGCGGTCGCCCTCGGCCACCCCATCGGCGCGTCCGGCGCGAGGATCCTGACGACGCTCCTCCACGCGCTCGAGGACCGCAAAGAGGAAAAGGGGATCGCGGCGCTGTGCTTGGGCGGGGGAAACGCGGTGGCCATGGCGATCCGGAGAATCGGATGAAGGTCACGAAGCTGGGCGTTGTCGGTGCCGGACAGATGGGGAACGGCATCGCGCACGTGGCGGCTCAGGCCGGGGTCCAGGTCGTCATGCGCGACCTCACCGACGCGTTCGTCCGGAAGGGGCTCGACGCCGTCGCGAAGAACCTGCAGCGCGGTGTGGACAAGGGAAAAATGACGACCGCCGAGAAGGACGCCGTCCTCGCGAGGATCTCCGGAACGACGCGTCTCGAGGATCTGTCCGGATGCGATCTCGTCGTCGAGGCCGCGATCGAGAAGCTCGACGTCAAGCTGGAGCTGTTCAAGGCGCTCGACGGCCTCGTCAAGCCCGGGGCGATTCTCGCGACGAACACCTCGTCGCTTCCGATCACCAAGATCGCCGCCGCGACGCAACGCCCCGACAGGGTCATCGGCATGCACTTCATGAACCCCGTGCCGCTGATGAAGCTCGTCGAGGTCATTCGCGGCCTGCAAACGTCGGATACGACGACCGCCGAGACGAAGGCGCTCGCCGAGTCGATGGGGAAGACGCCCGTCGAGTGCCGCGACTTCCCCGGCTTCGTCAGCAACCGCGTGTTGATGCCGCTGATCAACGAGGCGATCTTTTGCCTGCACGAAGGCGTCGCCGAGGAAGCGGCGATCGATACGATCATGAAGCTCGGGATGAACCACCCGATGGGCCCGCTGACTCTCGCCGACTTCATCGGCTTGGACACGTGCCTCTACATCCTCGAAGTCCTTCATGAGGGCTTAGGCGAGGACAAGTACCGCCCCTGCCCGCTCCTCCGGAAGTACGTCGAGGCGGGCTGGCTCGGGAAGAAGTCGGGGCGCGGTTTCTACGACTACAGCGAAGGCAGCGCGGGAGCTCCCGCCTGATCCCCGATCCAGGAACGCGCCTCGAGATCGCCCTCGCGATCGCGGTGCGCGGCGGCCGGATTCTCGTCGCGAAGCGCGCGGAACAGCAGCACCTCGCGGGTGCGTGGGAGTTCCCCGGGGGCAAGATCGGAAACGGCGAGGAGCCCGCCGCCGCGGCGCTCCGCGAGCTGCGCGAAGAAACCGGCCTCTCAGCCGACGAAGCCGAACCGCTCCTCGTGTTCGTCCACGACTACCCCGATCGACGCCTGCGCTTCCACGCGTTCGTCGTGACCGACGTCACCGGTGAGGTCGCCACCGACGGCGACCGCGCATTCGCATGGGTCGCGCCGCCGTCGCTCGACGAGCTGCCGATGCCCGAGGCCAACCGCGCCATCCTCCGCGCGCTGCGCTGGAGGCTCGGATGAGCGAGCCCGAGACGCTGTTCGGCGTAGGCCTGGGAGACCGCGGCAAGCGCCTCGACCAGTTCCTGCACGAGCGGATCCCCGGGCTGTCGCGCGCGCGTATCCAGCGGGCGATCGAAGAGCGCGTCACGCTCTCTTGGGGCGTGCGCGCGCGCTCCGCGACGCCGGTGCGGCCCGGGGGCCGGGTGTCGGTCGGCCACACGCCCATCGTCGAAGACGTGCGGGACGTCGAGCTTCCGATCTTGGCGCGGGGTCGAGGTTGGCTCGCGGTCGACAAGCCTTCGGGGATCGTCGTGCATCCGGTCAACGCGGTGCGCGAGAACTCGTTGATCCGGATGCTGCGCCGCCAAGAGGGACTGCCGAGCTTGCGTCTCGCGCACAGGCTCGACCGTGAGACGACCGGCGTGCTTCTCGTCGCCGAGGATGCGCCGACCGCGAGCGCGCTGTCGACGGCATTTGAACGCGGTCGGGTGCGCAAGGAATACCTCGCCGTGGTGCGCGGCGAAGTGGCCGGCGACGAAGGAACGATCGATCTGGCGATCGGCGCGGACGATGACCGGCGGGTCTTCGTCCGGCGCGCGGTCAAAGACGGGGGAGAGCGAGCCGTCACGCGATGGCGCGTCGAGCGGCGTCTCGCCGCGGCGACGCTGGTCCGGCTCTTCCCGGAGACCGGGCGCCGCCATCAGCTCCGCGTGCACCTCGCGGCCATCGGCCATCCGATCCTGGGGGACATCCTCTACGGCCGCCCCGATGCCGACTACCTCGATCTCGTCACGGGGAGGCGCGACGCGCGGCGCGACGACGGTGCGCCGGCGCGGCAGCTCCTGCACTGCGCACGGCTCGTCTTCCCCGATCCTGCGGGCACAGGTGTGGTGGAGGTGATCGCGCCCTTCCCGTCTGATTTCGCGCGGGCGGCCGCCGGCGGCGAGCCGCTATAATCGGCGCTCCCGGTCTCCTCGCCGCGAGCCCATCATGAACGCCGTCCTGCGCCGCATTCTGGAGCATCCGCTCCTCGGACCGAAGGTCGTCCACCACCGCCGGATGGAGGGACGCGCCGCTCAGTTCGCCGAGCTCGCCGCGCCGCTGCACCGTGAAATTGCCGACGCGTTGACCGCCACGGGGATCGGTCGGCTCTTCACGCATCAGGTCGAGGCCTTGGACGCGTTCGGCACGGGGAACAACGTCCTCGTGGCGACGCCCACCGCGTCGGGGAAATCGCTCGTGTTCGCCATCCCCGCGCTCGAGGCGGCGCTCGAGGGAGGCGGAGCCACATCGCTCTTTCTGTACCCGACCAAGGCCTTGGCTCAGGACCAACTCGCAGGATTGAACGCGCTCGCGTCGGCTACCGGGCGGTTGCGGCCGCCGCGCTTCGCCATCTACGACGGTGATACGTCCGACCACCTGCGCCGGAAGATCAAGGAAGACCCGCCGGACATCCTGATCACGAACCCCGATATGCTGCACGCGGGAATCCTCGCCTACCACCACGACTGGTCCGGTTTCCTCGGACGGTTGCGCCTTGTGGTGCTCGACGAGCTGCACGTCTATCGAGGCGTGTTCGGCGCGCACGTGCACCACATCGTGCGCCGCCTCATGCGTCTAGCCGCATTGTACGGCGCGAAGCCTCGCTTCATCGCGGCGTCGGCCACCGTCGGGCGCCCGGGCGAGTTCGCCGCGACGCTGCTCGGCGCGCCGTTTTGCGTCGTCGACCGGTCCGGAGCCGCAGCCGTCGGGCGCGACATCGTGCTCGTCAATCCGGTGACCGTCTCGCCCTACACGGCCGCCGTGCGGGTCATCGCGGAATCCGCACGCGAGGGGGCGCGCACCATCGCGTTCACCAAGGCGCGCCGGATCACGGAGCTTTTGCACCAGTGGCTCGTCAAGGAAGCGCCGGAGCTGAAGCGCAAGATCGCGCCCTATCGCGCCGGATACCTGCCCGAGGAGCGGCGCGCGATCGAGAAGAAGCTCTTCTCCGGGGAGCTGCTCGCCGTGCTTTCGACGAGCGCGCTCGAGCTCGGCATCGATGTCGGCGGCCTCGACGTCTGCGTGCTGGTCGGGTACCCGGGATCGCGCACGTCCACGTGGCAGCGCATCGGCCGTGTTGGGCGCGACGGGAACGACGCGCTGGTGGTCCTGATCGCGATGCCGGACGCGCTGGACCAGTACCTGGTCGCGCACCCCGACACGTTGTTCGACGGGGCGTTCGAGCGGGCGGTTCTCGATCCCTGGAATCCTGTCGTCGCCGGAGCCCACCTGGTGTGCGCGGCCGCAGAAGAGCCTCTGTCCCTTCGCGAGGTCGCGTCGTTCGAAGCGCGCGGACGCGCCGTCGTCGACGACCTCGGCGCCTCGGGCCGCCTGGCGCGCGATGCCGAAGGGGACCGCTGGCTCTCCTACCGGCGCCGTCCGCAGCGCGATGTCAATCCGCGCTCCGCCGGCGCCCCCTTCGCCATCCTCGAAGCCGGAACCGGCCGGCTCCTCGGCACGATCGATGCGATGCGTGTCTGGTACGAGTGCCACCCCG
>JAYUCM010000229.1:0-9543 GCA_043740355.1 Acidobacteriota bacterium
TGTCGACGGGGAGGTAGTGCGAGGTCCGCAGTTGGCCTGTGGCGAAGACCCGGAGGTCATTGGTCCAGTTGACCGTCACGGCCTGTCCCGAGCCCGCCACGATGGTCGGACCGAGGATGCCGGCCCCGTGGAAGCCGTCGTCGAATCCCCACACGGTCGTGGGCGACAGCTGGCTGTGGAGCTGGACCCGTGATTCCTTGATAGACAGGTTGTAGGTCGCCACCCCGCCCGGCGTACCGCTCACCGGTGTCGCCACCGGAGGGATCGGCAGCGCATCGAGGTAGGGGGTGAGCACGACCGGGCAATCGGTGGCCGCGCACGTCGTGCTGTCGCCGCGGTAGCTGCCACCGAACGAGGAGCAGGAGGACTGGGTGACCTCGGTGCAGGTGCCGTTGTTCGCGCAGCAGGCTCCGGTCAGCACGACGCACGGGTTGGGAGAACAGGTCGTGCCGTTTCCCTTGTAGACGCCGGGGGGAACGCACGATCCCGGCGCCGTGAGCGCGCACGTGGAACCGTTGCAACACGCTCCCTGGGTCGTCAGGGGCGTGTAGTTGACGACGAGCTTCGGACGGTTGTTAACCGTCGCGTTCTCGCGTGTGGCGAAGCGCTTCGTGGTCTGAATGACCGCCTCGTTCGAGAGGATGATCCAGCCGTGGTTCTGAGCGGCGTTGTTCAGCCAGGTCTGGACGTCGCCGACCATCCCCGAGGTCGAGCCCCAGGTGTAGGTGCCGGTCGGTCCGACCGCCTTGGTCGCGCTCGCGGTCAACGCGAAATCGCCGCCCGGCGTGCCCCAGAACTGGGACGAATAGAACGTATGCCGCCACGTCGCGTCGTTCGACGTCGCCGGCTCGCCGCGGCCTTGCTGCGAGTTCCCGGTGTTCGACGTTCCCTCGCCCCACTCCGAGAGCAGGCGATTCAGGGTGACGTTGAAATTGGCGTTCTGACCGACCTTGTCGCAAACGAGCGTCAGCTGGACGCTGTCGATCGTCGCCCCCGCCGGGACGGCTCCCGCGACGTCGAACTCGATCACGGCGCGCCGCAACGCGACCCGCGTCCCGGCGCCGGGGTCGGCGTCCGCGTCTTTCACCTTGCCCGTGAACATGGTCGCGCCGATCCCGTCGCTCATGTCGGCGAAGGTGTCCTGCGCGATCGGCTCGTACAGCGTGTTGTCCTTGACCGAGGTCAGCGTCACCGTGTCCGCCCACGCCACGAGGCTGCCGACACTCAGCAGGACCAGGATCGTCGCGCCGATGCGAAACGCCGCGTCGCTAGCTCGTTTCTCGCTCATGCTGTCCCCCCTTGGTGCGCTTGGCTTTCGCGAGGCTATCCCCTGGCTGTGGAGCGCGCCTGAAGCCTCTGAGTGCAAGTCCGGTACCACGGCGACGCTGCTTTCGACCGGATTGTGGAGTTAATCGGTCAGGTCCGGCGGGGTCGTGTCGGTCCGCGACGAGCGGGGACATCTACATGCGCCGCTTCCGCGGCGTGGGGCGACGCCGGGCGACGCCGGGAACCATCATCCTCGGCTATCGAATACGCCTGGGTGAGTTCGCGCAGGGGTCGTGTGATTTCGCGCTTTCGCGGAAGCGCTCTCGTCGGACTAGGTCAGACCTTTGCGACTCCCGCCGCGTACGGCACCGCGATGCCGTCTCGCGTCCGGCGCTTCTTGAACTCGTCGAAGAGCTTCTTCGTCGTCGGGCCCGGCTTGCCGTCGCCGATCGAGCGGCCGTCGACCGAGATCACCGGCATGATCTCGGCGCCCGTTCCAGTGAGGAAGACCTCGTCCGCGTTGTAGAGGTCGTGCAGGCCGTAGTTCCCCTCCGCCGTCGGCATCGGCATCGCCCGCCCGATATCGAGGACGGTCGCGCGCGTGATCCCGGGGAGGGCGCCGTTCATCAGGTCCGGCGTCTTCAGGACCCCGCCCGCGATGAAGAAGATATTGTCGGCGGTGCACTCGGCCACGCGCCCCTGGTGATTGAGCATCACGGCCTCGAGAGCGCCGGCGCGGCGCGCGTCGATCTTCGCCATGATGTTGTTCAGATAGTTGAGCGACTTGATGCGCGGATCGAGGCACTGGATCGGAATCCTCCGCACCGACGAGGTGACGATGGCGGCGCCGGTTTCGTACAGCGCCTTCGGGTAGAGCTTGATCTCGGCGCAGATGATGACGACCGTCGGCTTCGAACAATTCCCGGGATCGATGCCGAGATCGCCGGGTCCGCGCGAGACGACGAGGCGGATGTACGCGTCCTTCTGCTCGTTGGCGGCGACCGTCTCGAGGACCGCTTGGGTCATTTCGTCCGGGGTCAGCGGGATCGCGAGCGCGATCGTCTTAGCAGACTGGTAGAGCCTGTCGATGTGATCCTTGAGACGGAACACGACCCCGTCGTACGCCCTTATCCCCTCGAACACACCGTCGCCGTAAAGGAAGCCGTGATCGAACACGGAGACCTTGGCGTCGTCCTTCGCGTACAGCGTTCCGTCCACGTAGATTTTCACGAGAACCTCCCTGTCAGGGCCGCCGGTTGGGCCATCGTCAGAAAATGCGCGTGCAGTTTCGTATCTCGCGTGAGCTCCGGGTGGAACGTCATCGCGAGCACTCGTCCTTCCCTCACGAGAACGGGCTCGCCGCGATAGGCGGCGAGAGTTGCGACGTTTTGTCCTAGCGCCTGGAAGCGCGGAGCCCTGATGAACACCGCTTCGATCGACCCGCCAAGGAGCGGCGCGTCGAGCGTCGTCTCGAACGAGTCGGCCTGACGGCCGAACGCGTTTCGGGCGATCGCGGCGTCCAAGAGGCCCAGGCTCTTCTGCGCCGGGTTCACGACCTCCCGCGCCAAAAGGATCGCGCCGGCGCAGGTTCCCATCACGGCGCCGCCGCGTTGATGGAAGAGCCTCAGCGCGGGAAACCAGGGCTCGTCGGCCATGAGGTTCAGCAGGGTCGTGCTCTCGCCTCCCGGGATCACGAGCCCGTCGAGACCGGAAAGGTCGGCGACGCGGCGCACCTCGACGACCTCGCAGCCGAGTCCCGCGAACGCCTCGGCATGGGCTTCGAAATCCCCCTGCAACGCGAGCACGCCGATCCGCGCCATGATCGTCTCCGTCACCAGCCGCGCGTTTGAAGAAGCTCCGACTCCGGAAGCTTCGAGGTCTCGATCCCGTGCATCGCCGGGCCCAAGCCCCGCGACACCTCGGCCACGACCGACGGATCGTTGAAGTGCGTGGTCGCGCGCACGATCGCCTTCGCCCGCTTGCCTGGGTCCTCCGACTTGAAGATGCCCGAGCCGACGAAGACCGCCTCCGCGCCGAGCTGCATCATGAGCGCCGCATCGGCCGGGGTCGCCATGCCGCCTGCGGCGAAATTCGGGACCGGCAGTTTTCCGCTGGCCGCGACCAGGCGCACCAGCTCGTACGGCGCTCCCAGATTCTTGGCCTCGGTCATCATTTCTTCGGGGCCGAGTTGGGTCAGGCGTCTGATCCCCGACGTCACGGAACGCATGTGACGCACCGCCTCGACGATGTTCCCCGTCCCGGCTTCGCCCTTCGTACGGATCAGAGCGGCACCCTCGCCGATGCGACGCAGAGCCTCGCCCAGGTTCCGGCAGCCGCAAACGAACGGGACCGTGAAGGCGAACTTGTCGACGTGGAACTCCTCGTCGGCGGGGGTCAGCACTTCGCTCTCGTCGATGTAGTCGATGCCGAGCGACTGCAACACCTGCGCCTCGGCGAAGTGCCCGATCCGGCATTTCGCCATGACGGGGATCGACACGGTCTTCATGATCTTCTCGATCATCGCCGGGTCGGACATGCGGGCGACGCCGCCGTCCCGCCTGATGTCCGCGGGGACGCGCTCCAGCGCCATCACGGCGCACGCGCCCGCGTCCTCGGCGATCTTGGCCTGTCGGTCGTCGGTGACGTCCATGATGACGCCGCCCTTCAACATCTCGGCGAGACCCGTCTTCAGCCTCGGCGTTCCCTTTTCGATGTTCTCCATCGCCACACCTCCCGGCATCTTCTAGAGAATCGGCACCGCTTCGAAGTTCAGCTCGCGCGTCGCCGCCCGGTCCTTCGGCCATCGCTGCTGCAACAGCTCGCCCAACACGGCGATTCCGGAGCGGATCTGTTCCTCCGCGGACGAGGCGAACGTCAGCCGCAGCGTGTTGCGGCCGCCGCCCGAGACATGAAAGAGGGACCCACGTCCGATCAGCACGCCGCGCTCGCGCGCCGCGGTGAACAACTCGTCCCCGTCAACGGTTTCGGGGAGCGCCACCCAACCGAAGAGTCCACCCGAGGGACGCGTGAAGCGCGCCCCGTCGGGAAAGTGGATCCGTATGGCCTCGTCCATCGCCAAAGAGCGCGAAAGATAGGCGGATCGCACGCGCGCGAGGTGCTCTTCCTGGGAACCCGAGGCGATGAATGCGTGAAGCGCCGCCTGCACGAGCGGGCTCGTCCCACAGTCTTCGATCTGCTTCAGCGCGAGCAAGCGCTCGAAGACCGGCTCGGGTGCGGCGACCCAGCCGACGCGCAGCCCGGGGAAAAGCTTCTTCGAAAACGTGCTGAGGTAGAGGACGTGCTTGCCGCCGTCCAACGCATGAAGCGTCGGGAGATCGCGTCCCGCGAAGCGCAGGTCGGAGGCATAGTCGTCCTCGACGATTACGCAGCGATGCCGCGCCGCGATCGCCAGCACGTCCCGGCGCCGCGCCTCGCCCATCACCCGCGCGGTGGGGTTGTGGAACGTGGGCTGCACGTAGAGAACGCGCGGACGGTGCCGTTCGAGCGCCAGCTCGAGGAGCTCGGGGCGGAGCCCCTGGTCGTCCAACGGCACGCCGACCAAACGTGCGCCCAGGGCGGCGAGCGCGCTGATCGCGCCGGTGTAGGTCGGATCCTCGACGACGACCGCGTCGCCCGGATCGACGAACGCGCGAAACGCCAGCTCGAGAGCCTGCTGCGACCCGTTCGTGACGAGAATCGACGACGCGTCGCTCGGCGAGCCCTTGCGGCTCATCTCGGCGGCGATCGTCTCGCGCAGCGGGCCGTACCCGGCGGTCGGTCCGTAGGACAGGACCTCGGTGCCGCGCTCGCGCAGAGTCTTTTCCATGGCTCGCGCGAACGGATCGACGGGCATCAGCTCTCCGGCCGGGTAGCCGCCCGCCAACGAGATCCCCTCGTGCGAGGTCGCGATGCGATAGATCGTGAGCAGGCTCCCGACGCCCGGACCTTGGACCGCGCGCGCGAACGCGCCGAGCCACGGATCGTCGGGATTGGCGGCGCGAGCTTCTGAAGCCCGGCCGCCGTGACGCGGACCGACGAGGAAGGTCCCGCGGCCGGTGTGTCCCGTGGCGACGCCCAGCTCGACGAGGAGGTCGTACGCGGCGATCACCGTGTTGCGATTGACCGTCAGCTGCTTCGCCAGATCGCGCGTGGGCGGGAGCTGCTGCCCGGCGGCGAGCCGTCCCTCTCTCAGCGCGGCCTGGATCCCCTCGGCGATCTGACGGTAGACCGGCGTCGCGGCCGAGACGTCGATGTTGAGCCCGGGGAGTGTCATGGTCCGCCGTACCCTCTTGGCCTATATCGGATGAGGATTATACGGCGAAATAACGATGATGCAACTAGGCCGAACTAGGCCAAAAAAACTTTTTTCCGCTCGGACAGTCGGCCGTCCACCGCCCGGAGCAGCTCCGGCAGCCCTTCCTTCGTCGCCGCCGAGATCGCCATCGCACCCTCGTGCGCCTCCAAGATCTCTGCGCGGTGTGAAGCATCGACGAGGTCGGCCTTGCTGAAAACGAGCAAGCGTGGAATCTCGGCGTCCCCTAGCTCTTGGAGGATCTGTTCGACCGCCTTGATCTGTGCCTCGTGCCGCGGGTGAGCCATGTCGACGAGGTGGACGAGCAGGTCCGAGTCCGCGATTTCCTCGAGGGTCGCGCGGAACGCCGCGAGGAGATCCTTGGGCAGATCCCGGATGAACCCGACCGTGTCGTTGATGACGATCTCGCGCTCGCGCGGGAGCCTGAGGCGGCGGGATGACGGATCGAGCGTCGCGAACATCCGCTGCTCGACGAAGACATCGCTCTTGGTCAGGACGTTGAGAAGGGTGCTCTTCCCTGCGTTGGTGTAGCCCACGATCGACACGACCGGCACGTCCCTTTCGCTGCGCCGGTGGCGCCGCTGCTGGCGGCGCGTGCGCTCGCCGTGAAGCATCTTCTCGAGCGACTTGATCCGGTCTCTTACGCGGCGGCGGTCGACCTCGAGCTTCTGCTCGCCCGGACCGCGGCCGCCGATGCCGCCTTCGAGGCGCGAGAGCCCCGAATCGCCGCGGCTCATCAGGCGCGAGAGCAGGTACTTGAGCTGCGCGAGCTCGACCTGGATCTTCCCCTCGTGCGTCCGCGCGCGCCTGGCGAAGATGTCGAGGATCAGCTGCGACCGGTCGATCACCTTGATCGCCGTGGACTCCGCGATCGCGCGCGCCTGCGCCGGGGTGAGGTTTTGATCCACCACGATGTAATCGGCCGAAAGGCGCGACGCGCGGATGATGAGATCCTCGAGGCGTCCGGCGCCCATCAGCGTGCGCGGGTCGAAATGCTGGCGGCGCTGCACGATGCGGTCGACGACCCCGAGGCCCGAGGACGCGGCCAGCTCCTCCAATTCGTCCATCGATTCCTCGGCCGCGAGGCGGCTCCCCGTCGTGACGTGAACGAGGATGGCGCGACCCGCCTTGCCCGCGACCTTCGTGCGCTTGCGGGTCCGCTCGAACTCGGCTTCGAGGGCGCCGATCAAGTCGAGGAAATCGTCGTCCACCAGGCTCGCGGGCCGCGGGGGGAAGAGACGGTAGCGTTCGCCGTCGGAGACGACGTCTTCGATGTCGCGCTGCCGCCTCGCGGGCTGCGCGCCCAACCCCCGCGGGGCGACGAATCCCGGCGGAAGCGCGGCCGGCGTGCTCTTCGCGGGCTTGCGCTCGCGCTCTTCGGCGGGGAGGAGGTGCGCCACGCGGACGGGGCCGGGAGCACCGTCGTGCTCCACCGCGACCACCGCCAGCGCATCCAACCGATGGAGCGCCAACGGCGAGAGGTCGGTGGCGGTGAGCGGCTCGTCGCCGTCCTTGGTCGCGATCCAACGGAGCGTGCAGAAGCGATCCCGGCCCGAAGGGGCCGACGGCTCCCGCGGCACGGCCACGCGGCGCGCGTCGCCTATCGCCACGGCCTCGATCCGCCCGGCCCGATCGACGAGCACGCCGACGCGGCGGTTCAACGCGCGGCCGGTCTCGGCCATCTCGCGGGCCAACTCGTGGGAGACGATGTCGTGCGCCGGGACGCGGCGGCGGTAGAGACGCTCGACGCGGTGCTTGTCGGCCTGCGAGAGGCCTAAAACATTTCCGTGCAGTTCGGGAATCGGGCGTTACCTCTTCTTCGAGTGGGGATCGGTGTTGTACGGCGTTTCCGCCTTCGGTGCCAGGATCGCGCCGATCACATCGTCCCCTTCGGCCTTCCGTTCGAGCTTCGGGTAGCGCGCGCCTCCCCGGACCTCGACCGACGCCTCACGGAAGAAATCGTCGTTTTCGAGGATCAGCTTGACGCTCGAGGGAGACGCCTTCGTCGCGTCGATCGCGTCTGTCAGCACATGCTTCGAATAGCGGCGGCCGTTCACGGCGACCAGCTTCATCCCCGGAGCGACACCCACCTTCCAGGCGTTCGAGTCCGGGATCACGTCGACGATCGTCCCCGCCTTGTCGAGCAGCAAGCCGATCGAGTAGCGCACGTCGACGCGTTCCGTGACGTCTTCTTGGCTTTTGACGAGGGGCGAGCGCGTGTCGTCGTACGTCAGACGCCAGCCGCCGCCCTCGATCCCGCCCAAGGGGGCGCCGCTCCCTCGCTTCTTGATTCGCTCCGTGAGGAAAGCACTCCAATCGTAGGGGGCGATCGCGTTCAAGTCGGCGACCACGTCGGAGAACGAGTACGGCTTCACCTCCGGGCGGCCCGTGCCGCCGCCGTGGAAGCGCTTGCAGAAATCGTCCAGCGATCTCTTCCCGCTCGTCAGTTTGCGGATCGTGACGTCGGCTTCGAGCCAGATGAGAGTCCCTTCGTCGTAGAAGTCCACGCTGCGGCGCCAGCCGCGCCACGGATCCGCGGTTTCATAGAGAAGCTGCGCCGCGGTCGCCGTGTCCTCGAGGGCGCGCCACCGACGTCCGCCGCGCGCGTCGAGCTCCGCGGTCCGGAGCGCCAGATCGTCCAAACCGTCCGCGACCGTCCGGAGCCCGGACCGCGAGGAAAGGACCCAGCCGAGGTACTGGGTCAGACCCTCGTAGACCCAGAGCAAATTCGAATCGATCGGCGTGGCGAAATCGTCCGGCATCAGATCGGCGGGCCGGCGGAATTTACCGTTCCACGAGTGCACGTATTCGTGGGGGAGCAGGCCGAGCATGAGCCTCCGCTGATCGGGATCGACCAGCGAGCGTTCGCGCACGCGATCGTCCGACGACTGGTGATGCTCGAGGCCGAAGTGCGCGACGCGGTCGGACAGCGTCAACAGGAAGTGGTAGCCGTCGAAGTGCCTCGCGCCGAACAGCGCGTCCGCCTCCTTCACCAGACGCTTGTAGCCGTCTAGGAGCTCGGCGGGAATGGCGAGGTCGGCGGCGGCGTCGGCGGCCATGTCGACGACGACGCGGTGCCCGGGCCGATCGTCGAGAACGATCGTTCGAAAGTACTCGCCCGCCAGGACCGGCGAGTCCACGAGCGTCGTCAACGACACCGGTTCGAAGACGACGCCCGACGGGAGCGTGGACTTGACGGGGAGCGACGTGCCGATGTTCCAGCCCTGCGGCAGCTTGAGCTCGGCTTCGTACGTGATGGCGTTCCCCAACGCTCCCGCGGGATAGAAGACGACCTGGTTCCAGCTGAGGAGCGCGAGCTTGGGGGTCGCCGAGGCGCCCGAGGAGAATCCCTCGATAGCGTCCGGGATGAGCAGGTCGAGCGACACCTCAATCTCCGAGGCACCGGCCGGGACCTCGACGCGAAACGCAAACATGTCCTTGGGATCGCGCGTCCAGCCGATGTCTTTCCCGTTCGCCTTGACGAAAATCCCGGCGAGATCCTTGATCGGCCCGGTGGGGCCGTGCTCTCCGGGGAGCCATTTCGGGTAGCGCAACGTCGTCGGCCCGGGCGCCGCGGGGATGCGCATCGTCGCGTGGATGATGTGCTGCGGGGCCGAGGTCAGGTCGACCGACAGCTTTACGGTGTCAGCAGAGCGAGCGGCGGTCGCGCAGACCAAGACCAGAAGAAGGGACACTCCCCTTTTTCTTCCAAAGCTCCCCGGATACCGCTGTGGTGCGAAGAAGGGGAGTGTCCCTTCTTCTCGAATGGTGTTCATATCCGCCCCACGATGTGAGTCCCCGCGCGGCCTTCGATGGCGTGCGGGAGGCTCTCGGGGTTCGTGATCAACGCGCGGCGCCCGCCGTGCTTCAGGAAGTGGACGATGGCCTCGATCTTGGGGCCCATGCTTCCGGCGGGGAAATGCCCTTGCGCGTAAAGCGCCTCGATCTCTTCGAGGGTCACCGCG
>JAYUCM010000230.1:0-1560 GCA_043740355.1 Acidobacteriota bacterium
TCTCACCTCCAGGCCGAGCGATTCCTTGAGCGCCGGATAGGCTTCGCACGCCCCGGCGTAGACGCGCCACGCCGGAGCCAGGCAGTCGGGCGCACGCACACCCGCGGCGCGGCAGATGGTCTCGAGCCCGTCGACGTCGCGAGCGATCCAGAAGGGCGCGATCCGGGAGTGCATCGACACGGCGCGCCACGGCAGCTCGTGGGGCAGGGCGTCGGTGGCGGGCTTGGGTGCCGCGTCGCCGTCGACCCACGTGCCGCCCTCGCGCGCCGAACGGGCCAGCTCGTGGATCTGCTGCAGCAGGCCCAGCAGATCGCCGCGATACCCGAGATCGGATCCCAGCTCGGGGATGTCGGCTGGCTCGACCTCGTGCGCCAGCTCGGCGTGGATGAGCGCGATCTGGTTGCGCGCGATTCTCGCGACGGCTGCCTCCGAGTCCGCTGCGGCGTACGCGTCGACTGCCGTTGCGACCTTTTCCGCCGAACCCTCGACGATGAAGAACGGCCGCCCGTCGAGGTGAAGGTCGGGGTCGAACCCGCGCGCTGCCCGGCGCGCCGTCTCGTCGGGGCGGTGGTCGATCCGCTCCAGATTCGCGCGCAACCTCTGCCATGGGCTAGCCGTGGGATCGGGCTTGGGCGCCTCGAACGACGCGGCGAGCTGCTCGATCGCGACGGCGAATCGGCGCGCGACCCAGCCGTTGCGCCGTTGGATCGCCGCCCGCAGAAGGAACGTCTCCGGATTGACCTTGCGACCCGCGACGAGCGGGGCGATGAGCTCGTCGAAGAAAGCGAGGTCGATCGGATGAAACGAGACGTAACCTGTCATCGCGGCCCGAGTCTAACAGGCGCTCGCGTATGATGGCGGTTTTCGCGTCGAGCCCGCACCTCAGGAGGTTCCCCGATGCGCGCCGCAGCTCTCCTCGCCGCCGTGGTTTGCGTCCCATGTCTCGCGCTCGCCGCCCGGCCGACGGGGAAGGCGGCGCCCGAGCTCAAGCCGGCGCCTGCTGCAGGCGCGCTCGGCGAAAAGGCGTTGGCCGCGCTCAAGGCGCGCGCGATCGGCCCGGCGACGATGGGCGGACGCGTCTCGGCGATCGCGCTCGATCCGGCCGACCCGGCGACGTTCTACGTGGGATTGGGAACGGGCGGCGTCATGAAGAGCGTGAACGCGGGCGCGTCGTTCTCCGCGATCTTCGAGAAAGAGAAGGTCTCGGCGATCGGCGCGATCGCGGTCGCCCCGTCCGACGCGAAGGTGGTCTGGGTGGGAACCGGCGAGGCGAACGATCGCAACAGCTCGTCGTGGGGGGGCGGCGTCTACCGTTCGGTGGACGCGGGCGCCACGTTCACGCACGTGGGTCTTCCGGAGTCGCGGGTCATCGCGCGCATCGTCGTCCATCCCACCGACCCCAAGACGGCTTGGGTCGCCGCGATGGGCGACCTCTGGACGCCGAGCGCCGGCCGCGGCCTCTACAAGACGGCCGATGGCGGCGCGTCGTGGAAGCTTGTCCTCGCGGCTCCATCGCCCTACGAAGACCGTGTCGGTTGCGGTGACGTCGCGATCGATCCG
>JAYUCM010000231.1:0-9527 GCA_043740355.1 Acidobacteriota bacterium
GGAGCGCCCAGAACCGTGGCCAGTCGCGACGGATCGGAACGAAGTGGAATCGAGCCGTGCTGGAGAAACGCTCCGCGGCGCCGCGCCTGGGCGGACCCGACGAGCTTGCGTCCGTTCGCCACGAGCTCCCACGCGCCCACGCTCAGGAAGCACGCAGCGGAGTCGTCGCGCGGCGCACCGCGCCGCGGCTCGACCGGGAGCGCCTCGACGCCGAGCCGCTTCAATCCGAGCCTGAGCGCTTCGGCGATGGTGCGGTACGTGGCGATGGGGCCGCCGGAAAACGGCGGGACGCCGAGCGCTCCCACGACGGCGTAGGTCCTTTCGAACTCGTGGAGCACGGCGACGCCTCCCGTGGGCCGACGCACGAGGCCGATCCCGAGAGCCGCCAAGACGCGTGCATCGTGGGCCCCCTCCGCGCGTTGACCTCTCCCGAGCGACAACGCCGCGGGCTGCCAGCCGTAGAGGCGCAGCGTGGGACCGGGTTTCTGCGCGGCACCCTCGTACGCTTCGAGGATCGCCTCGTCGACCGCCATGTTCCATGCGCCGTCTTCGGGTTCGTCGACGATGAGGCGCCAAGGAGCGCCGCCGGATCCGGGTGCTCTCCCTCGATTCAAGAAGCGTAGCTTCGAGGCGCCCTCAGCCGGAAATCGGCCGAATGAAGCTCGTGCTTTCGGAGCAGCCGTTGGAGAGCGGAGCGCAACATTCCCGATTGCTCCGCGGCGCCGGTGACGTTTCCGGCGTGGCGTTTCAGGAGGTCTTCCAGATACGAGCGTTCGAACGCATCGACGACCAATCGTTTCGCTTCACGGAAACGTCCCCCGGCGCTCAGGTCCGCGTCCGCGAGCCCCGCGGGGGGAAGGACGTACTCGGGGAGATCTTTCACTCGGACCGTTCCGTCGGTGGCGAGGATCACGGCGGATTCGACGGCGGTGCGCAACTGCCGGACGTTTCCGGGCCACCCGTACCTCTCGAGTGCCGTCAACGCCTCCGCATCCACAGTGAGCGGCGGAAGCCGGTTCAAGTGGCGCAGCTCTTCGATGAACGTCCGCACGAAGACGGCAACGTCCGCCCGGCGTTCGCGCAGGGGCGGCACGCGGACGATCGAGGCTCCGAACGCGGCGAGCAGCGCGGGTGAGAGTCGACCTTCGTCGGCGGCGAGCTGGGGGTCGACGGAGGTCGAAGCGACGACGCGCGGCCGGGTCCGCTTGTCGGATAGCGCCGCGGCGAGCGCCTCTTGAGCGGGCCAGGCCAACTGCTCGAGCGGCGCCAGGAAGACGGTGCCCCCGCCTTGCGCCAAGGCGGCCTCGAGCGCCTCCGGGTCCCCGGACGGGACGACGACGAGCGCGGCCTGGTCATGAGAGAGCGCGTGCAAGCACTGCGCCGCGTAACGGCGCCCGCTGCCCGCTTCACCCGTAAACAGCACGGGAGAAAGAGAGGCGGCGAGCTCGTGCACGCGCCGTCGAAGCTCTTCCGAAGCGTCGGAACGCCCCGCGATCCGTCCTCGATTCGCGCGGCTTTCGTCCTCGGCCCGCAGGCGGCAGAGCTCGCCGAGAACGTCTCGTCGTGCCGGGGCCGGGGCCTCGCCGACGATCGCGACGACGACCGCGAACGGATGTGCGCGGAGCACGTCCAGCGCCTCTTGAGCTGTCGACACGGCCACGGCCTCGATGCCGGCGCGGCCCAACGCCTCGCGCGCACGGTCCCTCACCGACGGATCGTCGTCGATCACCAGGGCTAGCGGGGACTCCATGGATCCCTCCTCGATCGCCGGCCAACACCCCCAGCGCCAGAGTATATCGAGGACCCGGGAAGGCACGAACGAAGATCGAGCGGCTAGAGGCCCAGTTTCGAGCGCAACGCGGCGACGCGGCGATCGACGTCGCGGTAGCCGGGTTCCTCCCTGAGGACCTGCGCGAACTGGTCGTAGGCCCCGCTGGCGTCGCCGGTCTGCTCGAGACGGTCGGCGAGCTCGTAGCGGAGCCCGGACAAGCGGTCTTCTTCACCGCCCGGCGCGTCGAGGGCGGCGCGATACCATCGGATCGCCTCTTCGGGCTCGCCTCGATCCCAATGGCAAAGACCGAGCATGCTGCACGCTTCGCGGTAGAGCTCCGGCGTGCCGGATGCGATATGGAACTCGGCGAGCGCGTCGTCCGACAGCCCCATCTCTTTGTACGCGATGCCCAGGTCGTAATGGGTCCGGAAGTCCTCCGCCCCGACCGTCGCGTTCACCTGCTCTTTGAAGGACTCGAAGACCTCGTCGACCGACTGCTCGCTCTCGGGCTCGGTGGGGGAATTGGCCATCTCGGGCACCCGATCGGTGCCATACTCCGCCTCGAGCGCGGCCGTGATCGACGAAAGATCCTCCTCGTCGAGCCGGTCCGAGCCACCGCCGGCGTCTTCGTCACCCGACCCGGTCGCCGCATGCGCGCGTGCTTCGAGCGCGTCGAGCGCAGCGCCCTCCGAGCCCGCGCGCCGCGCCTCCGCGATCCGATTCAACGCGTCTTGGTTCATGCCTTGTCCGAGGTAGAACTCGATCTCCTCGAGCGCGTCGCTCGAAACCGAGGCGACGGCGTCGGGCGCCTCCTCGGCGTCGTCGAACGAGATCTCGAGATCCTCGGCTTCGTCGCGAGTGAATGCAGGCGGCGGCGCAGGGGGAGGAGACGCGGCGGGCGCCGTCGACCTCGGTGCCGGCGGAGACGTCGGTGCAGCGTTCGGTGAAGGAGCCGGCGGCGGCTCCTCCGCGGAAAGCAGAGCGAGTCCCTCGAGGAGCGTGCGGACGGAGCGCTCGATGGCGGCGCTCGCGGCGGCTTCGCGCGCCGCACGACGCGCCCCTTCGGTATCACCCGCGGCACGCTTGGCCAATGCCAGCTCGACGAGGCCGTCGCGCAGCGCCCCCCGATCCGGCTGTGTTCGGAGGAAACCGACCAGTTTTTCTTGCGCGACGACATGCCCGGGGAAACGCGACGTGATCTGACGGAGCTGTTGGAGCGCCTCGCGGTGAAGGCCGTATTTTTCGAAGACTTCGGCCTCGGTCAGATTGCCGCTGACGAACTCGAGGTCCGCGGGGCCGAGCGGAACGGCGGGGACCTCCAACGCGGAGCCGGCGGGGGCCTCCGGCGCAGCTGCCGGGGCGGCCTCCGCGGACAACGGAGCGTCGACGGCGGCCCGGCCGAGGAAGAGCAGCGGGGAAGAGGGATCGAACAGCTTGAGCGTCTCGAGTTGGGACATCACCTTCGCCGTCAGCCCTTTGGACTGATAGGCGCGGATCAGTCGCTCCACCGTTCGGGCCACGGTTCCCCGGTTTCCCTCGGCCTTCCGCGCCTCGACGAGCTGCTCGATCGCGCGTAGGTGGCCGCCGTCCTCGATGCGAGCGATGCGCTCGAGCACGCGCGCGGAACGATCGAATTGACCGGCGCGCGTGAAGCGGTCGAAAAGCGGCAACATGCGCGACCACAGGGCGTCGACGGTTCCGCTCGCCAGCGCCGCGCGAAAAGCATGTTCGATCGCGTCGTCTGTGATCGCGTCGGATCTCGGGTCGGCGATCAAGCGCGCAACGCGCTCGGTGTCGCCTTGTTGCTCGAACAGCAAGAGCAGGTCACCCGCGGTTAGGTCCGCGCCGATGCCCGTCACCCAAGCCTCGTCCGCGAGACGCAGGGCCTCGTCGCGCCGCCCGGCGGCGGCCTGGCAACGAGCCAGACCGACGAGCGGCTCCGCGTTGCCGGGGAGCAATTCGGAGGCGCGCTTGAACGTGCGTTCGGCGTCTTCGGCACGGCCGCCCGCGAGCATCCGCTTTCCGAGCGCGACGAGGTCGAGCCCCGCGCGCCCGGCGTCCCCTTCGGCGGCGCGCGCCTCGGCGAGCCGCACAGCGTGGACGAGGCTGTCGGGTTCCGCGGCCACCAGTTTTTCGTAGACTTCACGGGCCTTGGCGAATTCCCGTCCTCGCAAGTAACCTTCGGCGGCCTGAAGAAGCCAGGTACGCGCCTCGCCCGGCAGCTTCTGCTTGAGATTCAGATCACCGAGACGGACGACCGCCGCGAGGTGGCTCGGATCGACCCTCACGATTTTCTTGAGGATCGCGATCGCCTTCGGGTAGAAGCCGGAGGCGGAGAATTGCTCGGCGATCATCGTGTAGTACACGATGGCATCGGCGCCGCGATTGCTGCGGGCCAAGAAATCGCCCAAGCGATTCAGCATCAGCAGGTCTTTGGGAGCGTCCTCCGCCAGGCGCCTGCACTCGTCCAGCGCCTGAGCGATTTTCCCCTGCTTCAGCAGGCGCTCGGCATTCGAGAACGTGTTCTCGCGATCGAGGGCCATGGGCTCCTACCGCTCGCGACGTTCCTGAATTCTCGCCTTCTTTCCGGCACGGTCGCGCAAGTAGTACAACTTCGCGCGGCGCACCTTGCCGAGGCGGGACACCTCGATCTTTTCGACGATCGGCGAGTGGAGCGGGAAGATCCGCTCGACGCCAACGCCGCCGGACGTCTTGCGGACGGTGAAGGTGGCGCGCAGACCCGTGCCGCTGCGACGGCTGATGACGTCGCCCTCGAAAACCTGGATGCGGGACTTGTCGCCCTCGACCACCCGGACGTGAACTTTGACGCGGTCGCCGGGACGAAACTCCGGAACATCCGCCTTCAGGCCCGCCGCCTCGATCATGCGAATTACGCTCATGACGTACCTCGTGGGCGTCGCGCGGACGCCGGCACTTTGCTCGACATCGTGATCAAGTCGGGCCGCTTCTGCCGGGTCGCCGCGCGGGCGCGTTCGCTGCGCCAACGTGCGATCGCCGCGTGGTCCCCGGACAGGAGGATCGGCGGAACCGACAGGCCCCGGAACTCCGCGGGCCTCGTATAGGTGGGAAAGTCCAAGAGTCCCGACGCGAAGCTCTCCGACGCGGCGGACGCCTCGTTTCCGAGGACGCCCGGCACGAGGCGGGAGACCGCGTCGATGATCATCAACGCCGGCAACTCGCCTCCCGTGAGAACGACGTCGCCGACGGAGATCTCTTCGTCCGCGAGCCCCATGCGCACGCGCTCGTCGACCCCTTCGTAGCGGCCGCACAGGAGGACGAGCCGGTCGAACGCGGCGAGGCGGAGGCACGCGGCGTGATCGAAACGGCTCCCCTGCGGCGAGAGCAGGACGATGCGGTCGTTCGACGACGGGAAGCGCTCGCGAACCCAGGAAACCACGTCGAAGAACGGCTCCGGCTTGAGGACCATTCCCGGGCCACCGCCGAACGGGGCATCATCCACTTGCCGATGCGGCCCGGCCCCGAAGCGGCGGAGGTCGTGCACGCGCACGCCGAGCTTGCCCACGCGTCGCGCCCGGGCGAGCATCCCGTCGTCCAGGGGCCCCTGGAACATGGACGGGAACAGGGTCACCACGTCGAAGTTCACGCCGTCTCCCGCCCGCCGGGTGCGTTCATTCCGCGGAGCCCCTCGGGGAGCGTCAGCCGGATCGTCCCCGACGCCTCGTCGATTGCCGTCACGAATTCTCCGACCAACGGGACGAGGGTCTCGACCCCGCCGCTGTCCTCAACGAGCAAGAGGTCCACCCCACCCGTTTCGACGACATCCTTCACGCGTCCGATATCGCCCAACGTCGCGTCCATCACCTGCGCCCCCATCAGGCGCTCGACCCAGTAGACACCCAGCGGCAAACGCGGCACATCTTCGGCCGGAGCCATGACTTCCCTTCCGCGAAGCGCCGCCGCGTTTCCCGCGTCGTCGACGCCCTGAAGCTTCAAGACGAGACGGTCGCGGTAGGCACGGGCGGACTCGACCTTGTAGGAACCGACCTCGCTGCCGGGACCGGACCCGTGGAGGACGACTCGTCTCAAATGCACCCAACGCGACGCGTTCCCCGAAATCACCTTCACAGTGATCTCGCCGTGACTGCCTCGAAAACCGATCACCCGCCCGAGGACGAGAGCCTTGCCGTCCGGGCTACTCAACGATTTCCAAAACGATGCGCTTCCGGACCTTCATCCCGGCGGCCGCGACGATCGTTCTCATCGAACGGGCCGTCCGGCCCTGCCTTCCGATCACCTTCCCGAGATCCCCGGGAGCCACCTTCAACTCGAGGACCAATTCGTTTTCGTCACCGAGCTCGTTCACGACGACCGCACCCGGTTCGTTCACCAGCGCCTTCGCGATGAG
Organism: Acidobacteriota bacterium; assembly: GCA_043740355.1. GTDB lineage: Bacteria > Acidobacteriota > Polarisedimenticolia > Polarisedimenticolales > DASRJG01 > DASRJG01. The sequence continues at coordinate 6,159 of JAYUCM010000231.1, forward strand.
TTCCACGAGTTCTTTCATGGCTGCGCCGCAAGGTCAGACGTGGACGGTTTTCGCCTTGGTAAGGAGGCTCCGCACCGTCTCCGAAGGATGCGCCCCCTTCTTGATCCACGCTTCCGCCTTGGCGACGTCGAGCTGCACCGTCGCCGGGTCGGTCGCGGGGTTGTAAGTCCCCAGACTCTCCACGACGCCGCTTTGGGGCGTTCTGCGGCTGTCGGACACGACGACCCGGTAGAAAGGATCCTGTCGGGAACCCATCCGTTTGAGGCGAATCTTCAGCACGAGCCTTCTCCTCTTCGACTCTCCGGCCAGTAAAACCGACAATATAGCCTACCGCCCCAAGAAAGGGAGCCGGAAGCCCTTTCCGCCTCCCCGGGCGGCCTGGACCTGCTTCATCATTTTTCTCATCTGCGCGAATCGCTTGAGGAGCTGGTTCAACTCCTGGACCGACCGACCCGAGCCCTTCGCGACGCGCTTCTTGCGGCTTCCATTGAGGATCTCCGGGCGATTCCGCTCACCGGGGGTCATCGAGTCGATCAGCGCCGTCACGCTCTTGAAGGCTCCGTCGTCGAGGTCGACGTTCTTCAGCGCTCCCATCCCGGGGAGCATCCCCAAGACGCCGGAAAGCGGACCCATCTTCTGAAGGGTGCGGATCTGGTCCCGAAAATCTTGGAGCGTGAACTGGTTCTTTCGGAGCTTCGCTTCCAGGTCCATTCCCTGGGCGACGTCGACGGCTTCCTCCGCCTTTTCGATGAGGCCGAGTAGATCGCCCATGCCGAGAATGCGGCCCACCATCCGGTCCGGGTGGAACGGCTCGAACTCGGACGAACGCTCGCCGGTCCCGACGAACTTGATCGGCACCGAGGTCACGTGGCGGATCGAAAGCGCGGCGCCGCCTCGGGCGTCGCCGTCCATCTTCGTGAGGATCACTCCGGTCAGCGCGAGCGCCTTGTGGAACTCCCCGGCCGAGCGCACGGCGTCTTGACCGGTCATCGCGTCGGCCACGAAGAGGATCTCCGACGGATCGAGCGCCGACTTCAGACCGAGCAGCTCGGCCATCAGAGCGTCGTCGATGTGCAGCCGGCCGGCCGTGTCGACGATCACCGGGTCGTAACCGTGAAGGCGGGCCTCGTGGACCGCCGCACGCGCGATCGCGAGCGGCTCGGCGCGGCCGTCGTGCGCGTGGACCTTGAGCCCGGCCGACGTCCCTACGCGAACGAGCTGTTCGATGGCGGCCGGGCGGTAGACGTCGGCGGGAACGAGATACGGGAACTTGCCCGCCTTCTTCAGCCACAGGCCCAGCTTCGAAGCGGTCGTTGTCTTCCCGGAGCCCTGGAGGCCGACGAGGAGGATGACCGTCGGCGGCTGCCCCTTGAAGCGGAGGCGTCCAGCCTCACTTCCGCCCAAAAGCGTCACCAACTCGTCGCGGACAATCTTCACGACCTGCTGCCCGGGGGTCAGGCTCTTGAACACCTGTTCGCTCGACGCCTTCGCACGTACGGCGTCCTGGAGCGCGCGCACGACGCCCACGTGCACGTCCGCTTCGAGGAGCGCCATCCGGATCTCGCGGAGCGTCTTCTCGAGGATCTCCTCGGTGATTCGCGGTTGGCCGCGCAGGGCGTCGAAGACGCCGCGCAGCGATTCTGAAAGCGTGTCGAACATGAGGAGGTTCCGGGGAAAAGGGAGCTACACCGATTCCAGGAGGTGCCCGAGCTTCTGTTTCTTGGTCTTCAGATACTTTCGATTGTCGTCGCCTGCGGGCGCTTCGAGCGGAACGCGCTCCACGATCTCGAGCCCGTACCCTTTGAGAGCGACGTATTTCCCGGGGTTGTTCGTCATGAGCCTCAAGCGGCGAACCCCGAGATCGTAGAGGATCTGCGCCCCGACACCGTAGTCCCGGTGGTCCGCGCGAAATCCGAGCGCGATGTTCGCCTCCACCGTGTCCTTGTGATGTCGGTCCTGCAGCTCGTAGGCACGCAGCTTGTTCGCGAGGCCGATCCCCCGCCCTTCTTGCCGCAGGTAGAGGATCACGCCCTTCCCCTCGCGCTCGATCAGCTCCATCGCGCGATGGAGCTGCTCGCCGCAGTCGCAACGCGTCGAGCCGAAGACGTCGCCCGTCAGGCATTCCGAGTGAACGCGCACGAGAACCGGCTCGTCGGGCTTCGGTTCCCCCATGACGAGCGCGACGTGCGTGCGGTTTTCGAGCTCGGTGTGGAACGCGTGGATCGTCCACGATCCGCGGTCGGTCGGAAGCAGCGGCGACGCGACGCGTGTCACCAACCGCTCGGTGCGCATCCGGTGGCGGATCAGATCGGCGATCGAGAGCAGCGTCAGACCGTGCGCCGCGGCGAATGGGAGGAGCTCGGACAGCCGCGCCATCGTTCCGTCGGCATTCATGATCTCGCACACGACGCCGGCGGGGTTGAGTCCGGCGAGACGGCACAGATCGACGATCGCCTCCGTGTGCCCGGCCCGCTTCAAGACGCCGCCCGCCGACGCGCGCAGCGGAAAGATGTGCCCCGGCCGCGCGAGATCCCCGGCCTTCGTCGCCGGGTCGGCAGCGACGCGTATCGTTCGCGCGCGATCGGCCGCCGAGATCCCCGTCGTCACATCGCGCACCGCTTCGATCGAGACGCAGAACGCAGTTCCTCTGCGGGCGGTGTTCTCTTGCACCATCGGCGGGATCTGCAGCGCGTCGAGACGCTCGGCCGTCATCGGCAGGCAGATGAGACCGCGCCCGTGCGTGGCCATGAAATTCACGATCTCCGGCGTCACGAACTCCGCGGCGCACGCGAGATCGCCCTCGTTCTCCCGGTCCTCGTCGTCCAGGATCACGACCACGCGGCCCGCCCGGAGGTCGTCGAGCGCTTCCTCGACCGTCGCGAACCGGGGCTCGTTGCGCTCGTCGCTCATCGTCGTCTCTCTCTCATCAGCGCCTCAAGATACCGCGCGATGACGTCCGCCTCCACGTTGACGCCATCCCCGGGGCGTAGCCCTCCCAGTTTCGTCCGCGCGAGCGTCTCCGGGATCAGAGCGACCACGAAACTGCGCGACTTCACCGCCGAGACGGTCAGGGAGACACCGTGCAACGCGATCGAGCCCTTCTGAGCCACCAGGCCGCGCAGCGGCTTCGGGAGCGTGACCTCGAGCCGGACGTCGTGGCCGCGGCGCCGCAGCGCGATGACCTTGGCGACCGCGTCCACGTGCCCCTGCACGAGGTGGCCTCCCAGCCGGTCGCCGACCGTGAGCGAACGCTCGAGATGCACGGCATCGCCGGCACGCAAGCGGCCCAGCGTCGTGTGAGCGAGCGTCTCGGCGACCGCTTCCGCCTCGAACACCTTGCCGGAACGGCGGGCGACGGTAAGGCAGGCG
>JAYUCM010000232.1:0-3918 GCA_043740355.1 Acidobacteriota bacterium
AGTACTCGTCCATCATCCACGCCATGATCTGCGGGGTCGTGTAGACGTCGGGGGCGGGAACGTCTTCGTGGAGGCCGAGCATCCGGCCGACCTGGCGAACGTAGGCGCGCGAGAGGCGCTCGAGCTCGCCCGGGGACATTTCCTTGGGGTTGCAGATGATCCCGCCCTTGGCGCCGCCCAGGGGGATGTCGACCACGGAAGTCTTCCACGTCATCCACGCCGCCAGCGCGCGCACGGTGTCGATCGTCTCGTCGGGGTGGAAGCGGATCCCGCCCTTCGTCGGCCCGCGGGAATCGTTGTACTGGACCCTGAAGCCGTTGAACACCTTGGTCGTCCCGTCGTCCATCTTGACGGGGAGCCTCACGTGCAGCTCGCGCACCGGCCAGCGCAGGAGCTCGTGAACGGCGGGGTCGAGCTTCAGGATCTTCGCGGCCTCGTCGAGCTGACGCTGGGCGATGTGGAACGGATTGTTGTCTGCCATGGCGGGTTTCTCCTTTGGGGTCGACGATCATCCTTCGCGGGAAGCCGATCCGCAAGGTCCAAACGGATCGATTTAGGAGGGTTGGGATGACCTCACGAGCCGCTCGACGTCGGCCGCCCCACGCGTCGCCATCGCGAACAGCGACGCCAGCACCAGCGCCATCGCCAGCCACGCCAGGATCTGCCAGACGACTTCGGCGGCGCGGTTGCGGAACGGGCCCGACGGGGCGACGAGGCCCATCGCGCATCCCATCGCGAACCCGCCCAGGTGGTTCATCCAGTCGATGCGCGGAAGCAGGCTCATCCCGATCATCAGCACGACGTTTTGCATCATGACGGATCGCAGACGCTGGCCGTAGGCGCCCCCGATTCGCCATCCGTGGACGAGGAGGAGCCCCAGCAGGCCGCACAGGGCCCCGGAGGCGCCGACCGTGTGCGAGTGGTTCAACAACTGGCTGGCAGCGCTTCCCGCTACGCCGCAGGCGACGTAGATCGCAGCCAAGCGCTCCGTCCCGTACTCGTCCTCGACCAGGGGCCCGAGCTGCACGAGCGCCATCGAATTGAAGATGAAGTGCAGGAGGCCGCCATGGAGGAAGATCGGCGTGACGACCCGCCACCACTCCCGGTAGAGAATCGTCACGGGCGAGTAACCCGATCCGTAGCGGATCAGGGAGGCGTCGTCGAAGCCCCAAAGTCGGGTCAGAGTCGACGCCGGATCGTGAGACGCCAACCTGACCGGGAGCAGCAGCACGACCGCGAATAGAAGTGTGTTAGCGAGCAGGAGGAAGAACGTCGTCGCGGTGGTCCCGGGGATCAAGTTCGAGACGACGCGCGATATGCCGGGGGCGCGCACGCCGGCGAGCGTCGCATCGCACTCGGTGCAGCGCCGCGCCGAGCGCGGCACCAGCGCGCGACACTGCGGGCACATCTTGTAGGCGACCTGCGTCGAACGGACGACCATCTCCGCGTTGAGGCCGGCCTCGGCGAGGTCGCGGCGCCGCTGGTTCCACCTCCCGCGCACGCGGGCTCCGTTCAGCCCGACGGCGTCGAGTATTTGGGCCCAGAGCTCGACCAGGCGATCGAGCAATCAGCGACCCTCGAAGGCGGGCGCCTTCCTGCCGAGCGTGCTCAGACCCTCGTGGGCGTCCTTCGTGGAGAAGACCTCTTCGAGGTGGGCGAGCTCCATCGCCAGTCCTTCGTCCAGGGGCAGCTTCGCGCCGCTTTCGATCAGCTTCCCGGCGAGTCGGAGCGCGATGGGCGCCTTGAACGAGACGCGCTTCATCGCTTTCGCGAGCCCCTCGTCGCCTTTCGTATCCGCCATTCCCTTGCGCAGGGTCTCGGCGTCGTTTCCCGCGAAGAACGCCTCGAGGGCCTGGTGCTTGGCGGCCAGGGGCGGGCGCGTCTTCGGTTTGATCCCCTCCACGATCGCCGCCCGGCAGGCGGCGTCGAGCGCTTCGTGCGGGACCACCTTGTCGATGAAGCCGATAGCCTGAGCCTCGTCGGCCGAAAGCGTCTGGCCCGTGAACACCATCCAGCGGGTGAGGCCCACGCCGATGCGCCGGGTCGGGCGCTGCGTCCCTCCCAGCCCCGGGTAGATGCCGATGCCGGTTTCGGGGAACGCGAAGCTGGCGCGCGGTGTGGCGATCAGGATGTCGCAGGCCTGCGCCAGCTCGAGCCCACCACCCAAGGCCGGCCCGTGGAGCCGCGCGACGACGGGCTTCGCGCATGTGTCGATGTCGCGGAGCAGGGCGTGCCCCGCCTTCGTGAAGTCGACGATGCGCTGCAGATCCCCCGACTCGATGTTGCGGACGAAGAACCGGATGTCGGCCCCCGCGATGAAAGCCTTCCCGGCCCCTGCGATCACGATCCCCTTCACCCGGGGATCGGCCGCGGCTTGCGTGAACGCGGTGTGCAGCTGCGCGACGACGGTCTCGTTCAGGGCGTTCATCGCGTCCGGCCGGTTCACCGTCAGCGTGGCGACCCCGTCCGTGGTCTCGGACTTGACGAATGTGAAGGTAAACGGCGTGTTGGAGCGCCATTGAAGCGAGAGATCGCCGGGGACGGGGATGTCCCAGCCGCCGCCGAATTGACCGACGAGGTCGCCGGCCGCCTTGATCCCGAAGCGGTTGATCATCTCGAACGGTCCGCGCGGCCATCTCAGGCCGACGCGGGCGCCGATGTCGGTGTCCTCGATCGTCCCCACCCCTTCGTCGACGAGCGAGGTCGCGACGAGAAACGTCACGGCCAGCAGGCGCGCCGCGACCGCGTCGAACTTCGATGCTTCGGCCGCGCCCGCGAGGTCCCACGGGCTCCCCGAGGCCACCTGCTTTTTCAAGCGCTCCGCCGGGGCGTAGAACGGGCCGAACGCTCGACCGAGCGTGTTCGCGGCGTGCATCGCGATCGGAACGCCGGTGACGTTCATCAGCTCGAACGGGCCCATGCCCACGCCGAACGTCGCTTTCGCAGCGGCCTCGATCGTCGGAATGTCGGCGGTGCCGTCCTCGAGCAGCCGCACCGCTTCATTGAGCCACGGCACGAAGTAGCGATTGACGATGAACCCCGGCGCGTCGGCGGAATGGATCGGCGTCTTCCCCATCATCTCTTGGACGGTCCACGCCGCCGCGGCCACCTCGGGCGAGGTCGCAGCGCCTTCGATCACCTCGACGAGGCGGTTCTTCGCCGGATGGTAGAAATAGTGAAGCCCCACCATGCGCTCCGGATGCGCCATCCCCCCGGCGAGATCGGTGACGAGGAACGACGACGTATTCGTCGCGAGGATGGCGTCCTTGCGACAGACCGTCTCGAGCCGCTTGATGACCTGCTTCTTGACGTCGAGATCCTCGAAGACCGCTTCGATCACGAGGTCCGCGCCGGCCAACTTCGACCAGTCGGCGGTCGCCGTGATGCGTTCGCGGATGGCCGAAGCCATGTCGGGCCTGAAGACCTTCCGTTCGACCCCATCGGCCAACGTCTTTTCGATGATGGCCAGACCGCGGGCGACCTTGGCGTCGTCCAGGTCGACGAGGATCACCGGGACCTCGGACTGGACGAAGCTCGCGACCGCCGATCTCGTGATCGAAGCTGTCTTCGAGGACCTCGCCGTCAAGAAGGACGTCTTCCGGAAGCTCGAATCGGTCTGCCGCGAGGACGCGATCCTGGCGACCAACACGTCGTCGTTCCGCATCGCCGATCTCGCGGAAGGCTCGGCTCACCCGGAGCGCATCGTCGGGCTGCACTACTTCTACCATCCGGCGAAAAACCGCCTCGTCGAGGTGATCCCCGGCGAGGCCACCTCCCCCGAGGTCCTGTCCACGGCGTGGACCGTTCAAGAGATGATGGGGAAGACGCCGATTCACTCGGCCGACGCTCCGGGGTTCATCGTCAATCGCTACTTCGTGCCGTGGCTGAACGAGGCCGTGCGGCTGCTCGAAGAAAAGG
>JAYUCM010000233.1:0-9495 GCA_043740355.1 Acidobacteriota bacterium
AGGCATCGTCGGCGAGCGCCAGCGCGGCCTCAGGGCTCAGCTCGTACGTGTCGGCGCTGGCGTCGTAGGCCACCAGGCCCCCTGCGGCCTGGCCGTCGAACCACTCGCGCACCAGGCGCGCGCTGCAACCGGTGTTCGCGGCTACCGAATCCGCGGTGCGCGGTCCCGAGCCGGCCAACTCACGGTAGAGACCGAGCTCGTCGCCGAGCCAGATGCTGTAGCAGATCGTGCCGCCGGTCATGTGGCCGACCAACTTTCCCATGAATGCTTCGAGCCTTCCGTGGTCGACGTTCATGGCTTCCCCCCTTGCTCGAGTTCGTGAGTGCGCCTGACAAGATACGGAGGCCGCAAGCTTTCGGATCGGCAACAATACTGCGGCCGCTGTAGGTGTCACGAGTTTGCCGCCCGAGAACCCCCCGAGACGCCCCACCAGAGGGCAAAGCTGGAGAAAACATAGTGGCTCCGTGCTTTTTCGGTCGGGAGCAGTGCTTTGGGCGCTTCGAAAGGCCCTCCGCGACGAAAACGGCTTCGTAGGATCGTCCAGGAAATGCGATCGCGGCGCCCGCCGGGCATTGAGACGCCCGAAATCGGCGAAAACAGGGCGAAAAGCCTTCGGTGGCCGCGACCTTCTTGATACTCGACGGCGTCGAGCCAGCATTGCCGTCACGACGAAACGGACGGGAAAGCTGCTTGATGGTTAGCCCGCCCGCTTCGAACGGTGTTTCTCGACGGCCGCGATCGTGGCGCGAAGAAGTGCGTTGACCTGCTTCGCGTCTCGAAAAACCTTCGCGACGTCCGAGTCCAACACGACGACCACGGTGCCGCGACTCAACCGCGTCGCGAAACGATTCGGGCGTGACTTCGTGTAGTCGAAGCGGTACTCGGGAGCCGGTTCCGCCACAGCCTGGCGGGCGACCTTCGGACTATTTGATCGTTTCGTAGTCTTTGCGTTCATGTCGTGCCGCGTGTCGAGAGCCGATGATACTGACTGTCAAGCCGCCGATTGATCGCCAACGACCCATCCAGGAAAGACCAACACTGCCGGATGGCACTTGAGTGCCCGCGCGAGCACTTTCGCGCGTTCGACGCCAAGATTCACCCGATCGTTCTCAATTGCCGAAAGCGTCGACTGCGGGATCCGCGTTTTCTCGGACAGTTCGTTCTGGCTCAGCTCTTGAAGCTCCCGCATGATTCGAACCGACTCGCCAACCGAAAGATCAACGTGCCGACGGGCTTTTCGATAGTCTCTCCGTGCCATGGTTCACTTCCTCCGATAATCGTGAGCCGTAATGTCGATAACCTGAACAAGGATCTCCTGGGCAACAACCCTGTAAATCACGCGGTATTGAAGTCCAAGCCGTGAAGATCGGTTCCCGCTCCACTCATCGCGAAGCGCCTCGTCGTGGAACCCCTTGATGAGCCGCAGACCTGCGGGACCGGAGATTCGGACGATGTCCTTCCATTTTTCGTACCGCCTGAGGATCTCAATCGGGAGGCGCGAAACACGGCCGGAGACTCGGCGATGTTCGTAGACCTCCCACATCGCTAGACGGTACTATACTAAATATGGTATGTCAAGCCGTCTGTCGGCCTCACAAGCGTTCGGACCGCCCCCGCTAAGGCGCCCGCTGCAGCGCCGCTTGCATCACGGGCTCGGGCACGCCCGCTTTCTTCCACGCGACCAGATCGTTCGCCGAGAAGGCCGACGCCGGCTGCTGCTTCGAGACGTAGTTGACGAGAAGGTCGCTGCCGAGCTGGTGGCACGGAGCGTCGTCACCTCGGCAAGAAGCTGGGCGGGCGGCGCGCTTTCCAGCAAGGGCCATCACGCGCGAGACCGGCCGCAGGGGCGCTGTCACTCGCGACCGATCCAGTAGGTAGGACGTCGCCTGAGGTTCATGACGGCAAGAACCCGAATCCCCGTTGGCATGATCTTGTAGAGAAGCGCGTAGGGGAACCGACGAAGTAGGCGACGACGAACCGAGCCACGGAGAATCACCCCAGCCTCGGGATGCTGCCCAATTACCTGTAGGCACCGATCGACTTCATTGACAAAGGAGGACCCAAGCCCCGGGCTCTCAAGTTTGTAGTATTGCGCCGCCTCGTTCAGCTCGCGGTCGGCGAGCCGGTGAAAGTCGGGACGACCCATTCACTTGAGCTTGGCCCGGGCGTCACGTAGCACGTCGGTCGCCGGGCGCGCAGTGCCCGGCGCCGAATCCCAGTGAGCATCGCGCCGCTCGGCCTCCTCCGCCCAGAGGCGCTCATTCTCCTGTTCCGAAAGGGTCTCGAGGCTCTCCAGGAGCCTCTCGGCCAGGCGCGCTCGTGCCTTTGCATCCAGCTTGAGGGCTTCGGCTTCGATTTCTTCGATGCTCACGGCCGATACTCTAACATCGGTTGGCAGCCGGAAGTCTGCCGCCTCATGCAAGCGCCGCGACAACTGCCGGGCGCGCAGAGCTACGGCGCCCTCTGCAGCGCCGCTTGCATCACCGGCTCGGGCACACCTGCCTTCTTCCACGCGACCAGATCGTTCGCCGAGAAGCCCGACGCGAGCGTCTGCTTCGAGACGAAATCGACGAGCAAGCTCGTGCCGAGCTGCTGGCGGCGGAGCGTGGTCACGTCGACGAGCAGCTGCGAGGGTGTTTTCGGGTGCGTCGCCGGAGAGACCTTCGAGTTGACGCGCGAGGCGGGCACCGCCATGCCGACCGCGGTCCTGGGACGCGCGGGCGCCGACGCCGCAGCCGCGACCGGCGCTGAAGCGCGCGCGGGCGTCGCGGCGAGCCACGCCTCCTGGAGCTTCGCGTCGCCTGCAGCGGTGGCGGCGGCTTGCTGCAGCGCGTCGGCGAGCACCTCTTCGCAGTTGATCCGATTGCGCCACATGCCCTTGGTCTTCCCGGTGCCCATCGCGGTCCCCGACGCGAAGACGTGTCCAGCGCGATCGGTCAGAGTCCACGGAAGTTGAACCTCGGAGGTGAAGATCGAGCCGTAGAAGGCGTGCCGCTCCGCGACGTGGAACCGCGTGACCCTGATCATGAGGACGAGATTCGACTTCTCGTCGGTCTGAACGCCCCACGTGGCGAACCGGTCCTGCACGGTCGTCTTGAGGTAGCTCGGCAGATGGCCTGCGAAGCGGATGCGGAACGTGTCGTCGCCGATCCCCGTCCCTTCGCCGATGAGATCTTTCGTCTTCACCTGGCGCGCGTCCTCGATCACGACGGCGATCGGCTTGTTCGAGATCCCCTCGCGCAACGACGGCGCGACCTTTCCGGGATTCGTCGTCGGAATGAACTTCAACGGGATGATGAGATCGTCGCCCGCCCACACCGAGCAGAAGGCAAGCACGAGAAACGCCGCAAGAACCGCCCCGAAGAAACGCATGTTGTGCATGGAGCCCCTCTCTTTCGCCTCGTTCTGATGCAAGAACGGGGGCACCGGAGGGGGACACGCCCCTAGACGTCGGCGGTTTTGCTCCGCGCCTTCCGCGGCGACGCATTCGTCTTCGGCGTTACGAGTTTGTAAGGCCGCTTCTTCACGGGAGCCGCACAGTCCTTGAAGACACGCAAGGTCTCCCCGACGCTCCAGGCCTGCGCCGGACAGCCGCGCGGCGTGTGCGGCGCGTCGCCGTCGAAGATCTCGGAGATCGTCCCCAGGCCGGCCTCGAGCAAGTGCGGGGCGAGCCCTGAGATCGCCTTGCGCGCCTTCGCCTTGCCGGTCGCCCCGTTGGTCATGACGAGCGCGTCCGCGTACGGACCGAGCAGCCAAGACCAGACGGTGCCCTGGTGGTAGGACGCGTCCCGCGACGACGGACCGCCTTCGTAGCGGCCGCGGTAGGAGGGATCGTCGGGTGACAGGCTGCGAAGTCCGTAAGGCGTCAGGAGCTTTTCCTCGACGACCGCGAGGACGGCCCGCGCCTTGTCCTTCGGGAGAAGCGGATACGGAAGCGAGAGCGCGAAGAGTTGGTTCGGGCGAATCGAAGCGTCCCTGCGATCGCCGTCGACTACGTCGAACAGGCACGAGGCGTCGGCGTTCCAGAACACCTCGACGAACCGCTCCTTCACCCGCTTCGCGCGTGCCAGCAGGCTCGCGCCTTCGGCGAATCGCCCGGCGCGCTTTTCGAGATCCGCCAGGATGCACAGCGCGTTGTACCAGAGCGCCTGGATCTCCACCGGCTTGCCGTGCCGCGGCGTGACGACCCAATCACCGACCTTGGCGTCCATCCAGGTGAGCTGCACGCCCGGCTCCCCCGCGAGGAGCAGGCCATCGTCGTCGACCCGGATGCCGTAGCGCGTGCCGCGCTCGTGCCAGGCGACGATGTCCTTGAACACCGGCAGCAGCTCGCCGAGCACGAAATCCTCGTCGCCCGAAGCCTCGAGGTAGCGGTGCGCCGCGACGAAAAACCAAAGCGTCGCATCGACGGTGTTGTACTCCGGAGCCTCGCCCGCGTCGGGGAAGCGGTTGGGGAGCATCCCCGCGTCCACGGATCGCGCGGACGCACGCAGAATCGTTTTCGCGTCGTCGTGGCGCCCGGTGGCGAGGCACACTCCGGGGAGCGCGATCATCGTGTCCCGCCCCCAATCGGAAAACCACGGGTACCCCGCGACGATCGTGCGCTTGTCCTCGCCGCGCCGCACGACGAAGGCGTCGGCGGCGAGCGCTAGCGTCCGCTGCATGTCGTCCCCCGAGGAAACGGCGTCCGCGACCGCCTTCCGCCGCGCGCGCTCCTTCGCGACCAGGGCGACCGGATCGCGGCCGGCGACTTCTCCCGTCGAGACGATCACGCCGAAGCGCTCGCCCTTCACGAGCCGGCGGCGGAAGGCGCCGTAGCAGAACAGGTCCTCGTAGGCGTCGAGGCCGCGCGCCTTCTCTTCGGTGTACTCGAATCCGAAGTACCAGTCGGGCTTGGCGTCGAATCCGGCGGCAGCCAGCTGAAGGAACAGCTCCGGCGCGCCCTCGTACGGCCTTGCGCGGAACACCCCGTCCTTGAACGATGCGTTGGCGAAGCGGATCGCGCCGTTTCTGTGTTGCAGCGCGTGGTAGTCGCGGTAGGCGATCAGCGGGCGCAGCTCGAGCGTGAACGAGGTGGGCGCCTCCAGGACGTCATAGAGGACGACGGTGGTGTTCTCGCCGTGGATCGCGGCGATCGTCTTCCCGAGCGTCACGCCGCCGGCCTCGTAGAGGAAAGTCGGCAAGGGATCGAGCGTGAAGCTCGAGAGGAGCTCGTGGCCGCGCGGGTGCACGGCGCCGGAATAGCGATTGGTGTCCAGCTCGAAGCGCCGGTCACCGTCAACCACCGTCTCCGCCAGCTTGGAGAGGAGCACCATGCGCCCGGCCGGAGGTCGCGTCGCCGCCACCAGCAGCCCGTGATAGCGGCGCGTGTGGCAGCCCGCGATCGTCCCCGAGGCCCAGCCGCCGAGGCCGTTGGCTTCGAGCCATTCGCGGCTCCCGGCTTGCTCGAGATCGTGGGTGACGGCGGCATCGAACGAGATCGGCATCATTTCCCTTTCAGGCCGTCACGCGCGGCGACGGGAGCGAAGGAATAGCCACTTTCGCGCGTTCCCGCCAGATCCTCGACGAACTTCGCGACCGTCGCGGTCCATCCCGTCTGGTGGGATGCGCCGACGCCGCGACCGGTTTCACCGTGAAAGTACTCGTAGAACAACACGAGGTCCTTCCAATGCGGATCGTCCTTGTAACGCGCGTCGCTTCCGTGGACCGGACGTCGTCCGCTTCCGTCCGCGAGGAAGATCGTCGCGAGGCGAGACGATAGCTCGCGGGCGACCTCACGGAGCGTCATGAGGTTTCCCGAGCCCGTGGGGCAGGCGACCTTCAGCGAGTCGCCGTAGAAATGGTGGTATCGCTCGAGCGCTTCGACGATCAGGAAGTTGATCGGGAACCAGATCGGCCCGCGCCAGTTCGAGTTGCCGCCGAACAGCCCCGTGGTCGATTCGGCGGGATCGTAGTCCACGCGAAACTCCTCGCCGTTGACCGTCAGGACGTACGGCCTGTCCTTGTGGACGCGCGAGATCGAGCGCAGACCGTACGGGGACAGGAACTCGTTCTCGTCGAGCAGGTAGCCGAGGACGCGCACGAGCCGGTCGCGCGTGGGGAGCGCCAGGAGGGTCTTCACGTCCCGGCCCTTCTCCATGAAGCTCAGCTGCTTGGCGAGGTCCTTGCGGTTCTCGAGGAACCAGTTCATGCGCTTCTTGAAGCCGGGGAGCCTGTCGACCTGCCCGGAATCGAGCACCTCGACGGCGATCAGCGGCATCGCCCCGACGAGGGAGCGCACCTTCACGGGCGAGGAGTGCCCGTCGACGTGGAGTTGGTCGTAGTAGAAGCCGTCCTCCTCGTCCCACAGGCCGCTGCCTCCCAGAGTGTTCATGGCGTCGGCGATGGCGACGAAGTGCTCGAAGAACTTCGAAGCGACGTCTTCGGTGGCGGGATTGTCCCGCGACAGCTCGAGTGCGATCGACATCATCGTGGTCGCGTAGAAGGCCATCCACGCGGTGCCGTCGGCCTGCTCGAGGGACCCGCCCGTGGGCAGAGGCTTCGAGCGGTCGAAGACGCCGATGTTGTCCAACCCCAGGAATCCTCCCGAGAACAGATGGTTCCCGTCGGAGTCCTTCCGGTTCACCCACCACGTGAAGTTGATGATCAACTTCTGGAACACCCGCGAGAGGAAGACGCGGTCGCGCGAGCCACGCGCACCGGTCATCTTGTAGACGCGCCACGCGGCCCACGCGTGCACCGGGGGGTTCACGTCGGACAACGCGAACTCGTAGGCGGGGAGTTGCCCGTTCGGGTGCATGTACCACTCGCGCAGCAGGAGCACGAGCTGCTCTTTGGCGAAGCCCGGATCGAGCCGGGCGAACGGGATCATGTGAAAAGCGAGGTCCCACGCGGCGTACCAGGGGTACTCCCACGCGTCCGGCATCGAGATGACGTCGCGGTTGTAGAGGTGCTTCCAATCGGCATTGCGGCCGTAGTTGCGCTCGACGGGAGGAGGCGGCTGCTCGGGGTCGCCATCGAGCCAGTCCTTCACGCTGTAGTGGTAGAACTGCTTCGACCACAAGAGCCCCGCGTAGGCTTGGCGCATGACGCGCCGCTCGTCCGCCGTTGCGGATCTCGGCAGGAGCACGTCGTAGAACGCGTCCGCCTCGCGGATCCGATCGGCGAAAACCGCGTCGAAGCCCGGCCCCAGCCCATCGGCGTCTTCGATGGTCGCCGCATTCTCGCGGAGGCGCAGCTTCAGCACGATCTCGCCGTGCGCTGGAACGTCGACGATGTAGAGAGGAGCGGCCTTCGTGCCGTGATTTTCGGGGTTCACCGCGTCGCGATTGCCGTGAACGACGTACTCGTGGAACGCGTCCTTGACGCAAGGGCTCGCGGGCTCGGTGCCGAAGAGGCGCCTCGTGTTGGTCTCGTTTTCGGTGAAGAGAACGACGGGCGCCGCCCCCGGGGCGGCTTTGCAAAAGTCCAGCCTGTAGCTCCCGAGCGACGCGTGGTCGGCGTGGATCGCGCCGTCCGACGCCAGGCTCAGGCGCGGCTTGACCCAGTACCCTTCACCCTTCCCGCCCCAGCTCCAGGTGTTGCGCGCCCAGAGCGTGGGAAGGAGGTGAAGCGCCGCATCGTCGGAACCCCGGTTGGCCACGGTGATCCGGACGAGAATGTCGTTTTCACTCGCCTTCGCATATTCGGCGACCACGTCGAAGTAGCGTCCGTCGTCGAACACGCCGGTGTCGATCAGCTCGTACTCCGCCTCGTGCCTGCCGCGCCGGCGGTTTTCCTCCACAAGGCGATCGTAGGGATACGCGGCTTGGGGGTACTTGTAGAGCGCCTTCGCGTAGGAGTGCGTCGGGGTCGAGTCGAGGTAGAAGTAGCACTCCTTGACGTCTTCGCCGTGGTTTCCCTCCAAGCTCGTCAGGCCGAACAGGCGCTCCTTCAGAATGGGATCCTTGCCGTTCCAGAGCGCCAGCGCGAAACAGAGGCGGCACTCGCGGTCGGTGATGCCCAACAGGCCGTCCTCGCCCCACCGGTAGGCGCGGCTGCGCGCGTGGTCGTGCGGGACGGAGTTCCAACAGTCGCCGTCTTTCGAGTAGTCCTCGCGAACCGTTCCCCATTGCCGCTCGGAGAGATATGGCCCCCAGCGCTTCCAGTTCTTCTCGCGCTTCGCGTCTTCTCGAAGCCGCTTGACCTCGTCGAGCACGGACACCGCGTCGTCCTCCCGCTGGCGGGGTCCTCTAGACGTTCCGCCAGCTGCGCCCGTCCCGCTTCATGAGGTCGTCCGCGGCTGAAGGACCCCAGGTGCCCGCGGTGTAGTTCGGGAAGTCGCGCGGCGGGATCGAGCCCCAGACGTCGAGAATCGGCGTCGCGATGCGCCACGCGGCCTCGACCGTGTCGGCGCGGTGGAAGAGCGTCGTGTCGCCCGTCATCGCGTCGTAGAGCAAACGCTCGTAGCCGGTCGCCTTGTCGGAAGGCCCGAAGTCGGAGTAGTTGAAGTCGAGGTTCACCCGCGTGAGGTTCATGGTCGCGCCGGGGCGCTTCGCCTTGATCTCGATCGTGATCCCCTCTTCGGGCTGGATCGAGAGGATGAGGCGGTTCGGCTCGAGGTCCTGGATCTGGATCTTCCCGAACGCCAGGAGCGGAGGCTTGCGGAACTGGATGACGATCTCGGTGACGTGCTTGGCGAGGCGCTTTCCGGATCGCAGGTAGAACGGGACGCCGGCCCATCGCCAGTTGTCCACGTCGAGCTTCAGCGCACCGTAGGTCTCCGTCGCCGACGCCGCCGCTACCGACGGTTCCGCGCGGTACGCGGGGAGCTTCTGCCCGTCGACGAACCCCTCTCCGTATTGCCCGCGCACCGTCCACCGGAGGATCTCCTCCGGTTGCATCGGCCGGATCGCGTTCAACACCTTGACCTTCTCGTCGCGCACGGGGGCCGCGTCGAAAGACCACGGCGGCTCCATCGCGACCAGGGAGAGCAGCTGGAACATGTGATTCTGGATCATGTCCCTCAGCACGCCCGCGGAATCGTAGTAGCCGCCTCGGCCCTCGACGCCCAAGGTCTCGGCGACCGTGATCTGCACGTGGTCGATGTAGCGGCGGTTCCAGATGGGCTCGAAGATCCCGTTCGCGAACCGGAACGCGAGGATGTTCTGGACCGTCTCCTTGCCGAGGTAGTGGTCGATGCGATAGATCTGGCTCTCGGACAAGGCGGACTTCAGATCGCGATTCAACGCCTTCGCCGAGTCGAGGTCGCGGCCGAACGGCTTCTCGACGATGAACCGCCGCCAGCGCGCACGCTCGTCGGCGAGCCCCGCGGCTGAGCACTGCTTGACGA
The DNA here is from genome assembly GCA_043740355.1 of Acidobacteriota bacterium. Lineage (GTDB taxonomy): Bacteria > Acidobacteriota > Polarisedimenticolia > Polarisedimenticolales > DASRJG01 > DASRJG01. The sequence continues at coordinate 9,332 of JAYUCM010000233.1, forward strand.
TCGTCGAGAACATCGCGGGAGGAGTTGCAAGGTAGAAGAGGGCGTTCCCCTGCGTCTTGTGGCGCGCCTCGACGTCTCGCAGCATGTCGCCGAGCCAGCCGTAACCGACCGGTTGGTCGAAGTCGAACCCCACGTAGTAGAGGCGGGTCGCCAGGTCCTGCCAT
>JAYUCM010000234.1:0-3907 GCA_043740355.1 Acidobacteriota bacterium
GAAGGGGGGATTCGAACCCCCACGCCCTTGCGAGCGCCACCCCCTCAAGATGGTGTGTCTGCCAGTTCCACCACTTCGGCGCGGGGGACGTCGTGACGACGCGTGATCATAGCAAGGATCGCATGAGGCTTCGATAGCTCTCCGCCTACTTTGCGGGCGGCGGAGCCGGCGTCGGCGCCGGAGTCGGTGGTGCGGCCGGCGCCGTCGCAGGAGCCTTCACGGGAATCGAATCGAGCACGGAGCCCCGGCCCGTCGACCCGCTCGAGGAGAGCAGCGAGAGGATCAGCGACGTGGCCATGAAGATTCCCGCCGACCACGCCGTCAGACGCGTTAGGAGCGTCGCCGCGCCGCGGGCTCCGAAAGCCGTCTGGGAACCGCCGCCGCCGAACGCACCCGCAAGATCCGCACGCTTGCCGGTTTGCAGGAGGACCACGAGGATCAAGAAGACCGCAACGATCACATGGAGGATCGTCAGCAAGATCACCATCGCCGTTCCCTTCGATTCGAACCTGAAAAATCGAAAGAGGCTAGCACGACCCCGCGGCGGCGGCAATTGACGCGAACGATCCGGCGTCGAGCGAGGCGCCGCCCACGAGCGCGCCGTCCACTTCAGCTGCTTCCAGGAGGGCCTGTGCGCTCGCCGCCGTGACCGAACCCCCGTAGAGGATGCGGACCGCGAGCGCCGGCGCACCAAAGCGCTCCGTGAGCGCCGCCCGAATCGCACCGTGCGCGTCGGTGATCTCGGCGGGTTGGGGTGTGCGACCGGTTCCGATCGCCCACACCGGCTCGTAGGCGATGACGACATCGTCGGCGTTGGACAGCGCCTCATCGGCGAACGCCGCACGGATCTGCGCGACGACGACGTGTCGTGTTCGTCCGGCGCCGCGCTCGTGCTCGGTTTCGCCGACACAGACGATGGGCGAGAGGCCGTGGCGTCGCGCGGCGAGGATCTTTCGTGAAACCGTAGCGTCGGTCTCGCCGAAGAGCGCCCTGCGCTCGGAGTGTCCGACGATGACGAAGCGCACGCCCATTTCGGCGAGCATTGTGGGTGCGACCTCGCCGGTGAACGCGCCCTGCGCTTCCCAGTGCATGTTCTGCGCGCCGACCTCGAGGGGGCTTCCGGCGACGGCGTCGAGCACGACGCGAAAGAGAGGGAACGCGGGGGCGACGGCCGCCGCGACGCGATCGAACGGAAGCGCGGTCATGAGCCTCGCGACGAGCGTCTTGGCCGAAGACTCGCCGAGGTGCATCTTCCAGTTCCCAACGACCAGCGGCTGCCGCCGATGCGGCATCACGTCGCGTCGTCCAGCGCCGCAACGCCGGGGAGCGGCAGCCCCGAGAGGAACTCGAGCGACGCGCCACCGCCCGTCGAGACGTGCGTCATCTTGGACGTGAGGCCGAAACGATGGACTGCGGCACCGGTGTCGCCGCCGCCGACGACAGACACCGCGTGCGCGTCGGCGAGCGCCTCGGCAATGCGGCGGCTTCCGCTCGCGAACGCCGCGACCTCGAAGCGTCCGACCGGACCGTTCCAAAGGACGGTTCCCGCCCGGCCGATCTCCGCCGCGAACGCGGACGCCGTGTTCGGGCCGACGTCCATCCCCGCCTCATCGTCCGCGAGGGCGCTGCCTGAGGTCAGACGGACGTTGGTGTCGTCGCCGCCCACCGCCGCGACATGGTCCACCGGCAACAGGATTCGCTTCCCGGCCGCCTCGACCCTAACAAGCAGAGAGCGCGCGAGATCGAGCTTGTCCATCTCGACGAGGGAACGGCCGATCGGGTGGCCTTGCGCCTTCATGAAGGTGTAGGCCATCGCGCCGCCTACGAGAAAGGCATCGACGTGTGGTAGCAGGTTCTCGATCAACTCGATCTTGTCCGAAACCTTGGCGCCTCCGAGAATCGCGAGGAAGGGATGGGCCGGATCTTCGAGCAGGCGGCCGAGCTGCGTGAGCTCCTCCTGCATGAGGAGGCCGGCGGCGGCGGGCTTCAGTCGGACGGGCACACCGACCGTCGATGCGTGCGCGCGATGCGCGCTCCCGAAGGCGTCGTTGACGTAGACGTCGCCAAGGCGAGCCAGCGCGTCCGCGAACCCGGGGTCGTTGGCCTCTTCGCCTGCGTGAAAGCGGAGGTTTTCGAGGAGGAGCACCGCGCCCGAGGCGAGCCCGGCCACGGCGCGCTCCGCGGGCCCGCCGATGCACACATCGGCGAAAGACACCGGACCCCCGAGGAGAGTCGCGAGTCGGTCGGCCACCGGCGCGAGCGAGAGTTCGGGGCGAGGCTTCCCCTTGGGACGGCCCAGGTGCGAGGCGAGGACCAGGCGCGCGCCGGCCGCACGCAGGAGGTCGACGGTCGGTAACGACGCTGCGATCCGCGCGTCGTCCGTGACGCGGCCGGAGTCGATCGGAACGTTGAAGTCGACGCGACAGAAAACGCGCTTTCGCGCGAGATCGCGAAGATCGCGCACGCTGAGCTTGCGGGTCACGGATCTCCTTAGGTCCCGACGTCAGCGGGAACGCTTGCCGTGCGACGCGCGTCGCGCGGAGCGCGCGAGGATGCCTTCGAGGACGCGCCGCGACTCGGCCGGAAGAGCCCGCAACGCGACGCTGTTTCGGCGAATGCGCTCCCGCTTGAGAATGGTCCGCACCACGCCTGCGATCCGCCCCCGCGTGAAGGGGTCTTCGTGGAGATAGGCGCGCAGCAAGAGGGGGATCTCGTCCTTCTTCCCGATCTGCTCGACGGCGGCCAACGCTTCGAGTGGAACGCGGCGGTCGGGGTCGGCCAAGATCGACTGGAGGTCTTGGATGGCCACGCGGCTTCCGATGCGGGCGAGCTCGAGGTGCGCCTTCGCCCGCACGCGCTGCATCGTATCGAAGCGCGACGTGACCGCGGATTCCGGTCGCGGCGCCACCCGTTCGATGACGCTCTTCAGGCGATAGATGAGAGGCTTCTCGCCGAGCGTGCCTGCGACTTCGACAAGGGCCTGGAGCGGAAGCGGTTCGTCCACCGTATCCAAGGCTTCCGCAAGGCCCCTGACGCGGCGAGGTCCGAGCGCCTTGAGCGCCATTCCTGCCCGCGTACAGTACTCCGGGTCGCCTGCGCGGCGTCGCATCTCGGCCACGATCGCCTCGGAAGCGGTCGGTCCTGCCGCCGCCAGGCGGTGGAGCGCCTCGTTCCAGACCGCGTAGTCCTGGGCGGCGAGCTCGCGCACGAGGGCCTCGATCCTGGATTTGTCGCGTGGCGCGGGTGCTTCGTCTTCTTCGGTGATCTCGGCGGCTCGGCGGGCGATCTCCTCGACGCCGTCCACGCGGAGTCGGCGCAAGAGGCCCCGCCGCGCCACCGGGCGTAGCAGGGGCAGGAGCGCCATGCTCGCCATGCGGATCTTGGCGTCTTCCTTGGGGTCGAGGAGCACTTCGAGGATGCGCCGGATCGCAGGATCCTGTCCCGCCTCGTAGAGCTCGAGGAGGCCGTGCACGGCGGAGACGCGAACCTCGCGGACTTTCTCGCGCTTCAGCAGCCGTTCGAGTGCAGCGACGGCATCGAGCGACGAGAAGCGGGCGAGGCATCGCGCGGCGATCTCGCGCATGCGCGGGTCGCGATCGAGCAGCATCGCGACGAGAGGCTCGCGTCCTCGAGGGTCTTGAATGAGCGCCAGCAGCGGCATCGCATGAGAACGGACTCTGTTGTTGTCGCCCTCCAGAGCCTCGACGAGAGCGACGACGGAGTGCGAGCCGATGATCGAAAGTCGCGCGCGAGCTCTGTCAACCTGTTTCGGCCGACGGCTCCCGAGTCGCCTGACCAGTTCGGGAACCTCGGTTGCCCTGGGCCGAAGCGTCATCTAAAGTAAGCCCACCGGTCGGACGCCGACGCGCGATGTCCGGACGCGAAATCGTTAGTGCCGAGGACCACC
>JAYUCM010000235.1:0-9442 GCA_043740355.1 Acidobacteriota bacterium
CAGCCAGTTCCCCGCCGTGTTGTTCGCAGGAAACGCAAGCGTCGACGACGTCGTCGTGCTCGCGTCCTTGCCCGCGTGCTGCACCAGCGTGATCGCCGCTTCGGCGCCCGCGAAGAACAGTCCGTGGGATATCAAGAGGAGGGCGCCAAGGAGCGCACGCCGCCGCGTTCCCCGGAACCGAGGTCTGCGGGAGAGAGCGAGAATCAGCGACGATTTTCGGCCGCTCCACAACTCTTGATCATCCCCCGACACGTCAACCCCTTGAAAAGTCCTCCCATTCTCCCATGTTTTACGCGTTTTGCGTAGTGCGGTCAAGTTGAAACGGTTGCGGCCGCGCCCGCTCCCCGCTGGTGGGACCCATGCGACGGGATCATATTGCCCGGGGGCCGACGGTGGGCAGAATGCGACGTCTCCGAACGGAGCGAACTTGAGAATTCCGCGGATCGCGACGATGGGAGGCGCGATGGCCGCCCTCACACGCATCAGCCTCGTGCTGTGGTTTGCCCCGGTCTTCGGCGCCGCGCCCGCCTGGCCATTGAGGATCAACGCAAACGGCCGCTACCTCGAGGACCAGAACGGCAGGCCCTTTCTCATCACCGCGGATACCGCGTGGTGCATGGTCAACGGATTGACGGACCTCGAGATCGACGGCTACCTCGCGGCGCGAAAGGCCCAGGGGTTCAACGCGATCCAGTTCATGCTGATGGCGAAGCACAGCGGTTGCGCCGTCGGCGGCGGGTCCGTCGATCGCTACGGCAAGTCGCCGTTCGTCCATGGCGATACCGATTGGTCGGTCCCCGACGAGGCGTACTGGGCGCGTGTCGACAGGATCTTGAACAAGGTCGAAGCGCAGGACATGCTCGCGATGGTGACCCCTGCCTACCTGGGGTTCAGCTGCGCCGACGGGAACGAAGGTTGGTGCGGCGTCATGCACACGCAGTCCGTGCAGAGGATGAGAGACTTCGGGACGTTTCTCGGCGGCCGCTACAAGCTCCAGGGGAACATCGTGTGGATCGCAGGAGGCGACGCGAACGCCGTGGACTATCCGGGCATGGACGCCAAGGTGGATGCGCTGATGTCGGCGATCAGCGCCGCCGACACGAGCCGCCACATCGTCACGGGACACGCCGGTCGCCATGTCTCCGCGTTTCAGGGATTCGGCACCCACGCCTGGCTGACGATGAACAGCGCCTACGACGGCGAGAGCTGCCCGGACGCCTCGATGGCTGCGCAGATTGCGACGGAGTACGCGCGTGCTCCCGCAATGCCCGTCCTCTCGATCGAGCAGCGGTACGACCAGGAACGTGCCACCGCGCCATGCCTCGCCGACCAATTCCTGTGGAGTGCGCTCGGCGGCGGGGTCGGCCAGTCCTACGGCAACGGGCTCGTCTGGAAGTTCGCGACGGGCTGGAACTCCCCCGGAACCGGCGTCAACAGCCCGCTCGCGCCCGTGCACACGAACGCCGCCAAGCTCGTGCGATCGCGAAGGTTCTGGCTGTTCGCGCCGGATTACGCGCACGCCGTCGTGACGGCCGGGTACGGCACCGGCGTCGCCACCGTCGTCACGTCGCGCGCGTCGACGGGCGAGACGGTCATGGCCTACGTCCCTGTGTCCGGGACCGTCGTCACGGTGGACATGACCAAGGTGTCGGGTGCCTACGCGACCGCGTTCTGGTACGACCCTGCGGCCGGTGTCGTGACGCGAATCGGCACCTATGGGACAAAGGGCACGCGGAGCTTCACGAGTCCCGGTACCGCCCTCGCGCTCGTCATCGACGACGCCTCGCTCGGGTTCAAGACGCCTGGATCGAGCGACGCGGTTTACGGCACGCCCGCCAGGTCGAACAAGCCGCGACCTCGGCCTTCACCTCACAGGCCCGGCTAGGCCGTCACCACAGGAAGCCCACGGTGGCCGCGAGCTTGTTGATCGCCGAGGGCAACTCCGAATTCCCGCCAGCGCAACAACCACTACCCGCGGATCGCGGTGCCGGACCGAATTAGCGTCGGGTCCTATCGATCCAGCGGTCACGACGTGGCAAACCGCCGGACCGACCGACGCGTGACCGCTCGCGCGAAATTCGAAAACTTGAACCCGACGCTAAATCGGTCCGGCACGCGTACGCTGTACGCGGAGTTTCGCGTGCAAACCAAGTCCGCAGAGCGACTTGCGGCTCGGCGATCAACAAGCTCGCGGCCACCGTGAAGGAAGCCCATCGAGCATTCTCCTTGTGATGTAATGCGCCGCTCGCAATCTCGCACGGAGGATCAGGGGCCATGACCACTCGCCGCTCGCATCGTCCCACGGCCGTTCTCGCGACAGCCGTCGCGCTTTTCGTTCTCACTCTTCCGGCCCGGGCGGCCCTCGAGGAGTGCCGCCTTCTGCGGCAGCCCGACATCCAGGGCGACCGCATCGCGTTCGTCTACGGCGGCGACCTCTTCACGGTGGCTCGGGGCGGCGGCGTGGCCATGCGTCTCACCACCCACGAGGGCGTCGAGCGTTTCCCCAAGTTCTCTCCGGACGGCAAGACCATCGCGTTCACGGCCGAGTACGACGGGAACTTCGACGCGTTTACCGTCGCGTCGGACGGCGGCGAGCCCAAACGCTTGACGTGGCACCCCGCCCCCGATCAAGTCGTGGAGTGGTACCCCGACGGAAAGTCCGTCTTGCTTCGCTCGCCGCGGGCGTCGGCCATCCAGCGATTCACGCGGTTCTTCCGCGTGCCGGCGGATGGAGGCTTCGAAGAGATGCTCCCGCTTCCGGCGGCCGGATACGCCTCGCTTTCCGCCGACGCGTCGCAGATCGCGTTCGTTTCTCCGTCGTACGACAACCGCACGTGGAAGCGGTACAAGGGGGGGAACGCCCCCGACATCTGGCTCTACGATTTCAAGCGGAACACCTCGGAGCGGATGACCGACTGGGAAGGGTCCGACGAGTGGCCGATGTGGCACGGCCGCACGATCTACTACGTGTCGGATCGCGGCGGACGGACCGCCAATCTCTGGGCCTACGACACGGACAAGAAGACGCACCGGCAGGTCACCAAGTTCACCGACTATGACGTGAAGTGGCCGAGCATCGGAGGAGACTCGATCGTCTTCGAAAAGGGGGGCTACCTGTACGTCATGGACGTTCCCGCGGAGACGCCGGTGCAGATCCGCGTGCTCGTCCCCCACGATCGACCGGCCGTTCGACCCGAGCAGCGCAACGTCGCGAAACTCATCGCGAGCTACGACTTGTCTCCGTCCGCGAAACGTGCGGTTCTCGAAGCTCGAGGCGACCTGTTCACGGTGCCCGCCGAAAAGGGTGACGTTCGCAATCTGACCCGCTCCCCCGGATCGCGCGAACGCGACCCGGCGTGGTCACCCGACGGCAAGTGGATCGCCTACCTGTCCGACGCAAGCGGGGAGTACGAGATCCACGTGATCGGGAGCGACGGCACGACACCGGACCGGCAGGTGACGAAGGGGGGAGCCACCTTCCGATTCGGCCCCCGATGGTCCCCCGATTCGAAGAAGGTCGCGTTCTCCGACAAGACGATGGCTCTCTTCTGGTGCGACATGGCCACCGGCAGGATCACCCCGATCGACAGGGGCGAGGACGGCGAGATCCACGACTACCAGTGGTCGGGAGACTCCCGGTGGATCGCCTATTCGAAGCCGCAGGAGTCGGAATTTGGCCGAATCCAGTTGTACTCCCTCGAGACCGGGAAGGCCTCGCCCGTGACGGACCCCCTCACGGATTGCTTCGGTCCGTCGTTCGATCCCGAGGGGAACAACCTGTACTTCATCTCTCGGCGGACGCTCAATCCCGAGCTCGGCACGTTCGAATTGAACATGCAATTCTCCGTGACCGATCGAATCTACGTCGCGACCCTTCGCAAAGACGGGGTCTCCCCGGTTGCGCCGCAAAGCGACGAGGAAAAGGGTGACGAGAAGAGCGCCGAGGACAAGGAGAAGGACAAGGAGAAGGAAAAGGAAAAGAACAAAGACAAGAAGACGGACGACGACGCGGACAAGAAGGACAAGAAGAAGGAAGAGCCGAAGCCCGTGAAGGTGGACCTGGACGGGATCGAGCTGCGCCAGAGCGTCCTCCCGATTCCGGCGGGGCGGTACGGGGGGCTGGCGGCGTTCAAGGGAAAAGTCGTTTACGTCGCGGAGGAGCCCACACCGGCAACCGAGGATTCCGACGGCCCGCCCACGAATGGATCGATCCACGTGTTCGATCTCGAGAAACGCAAGGACAAGACGGTTCTCAAGGAGATCCGGCCCGGATGCGCGCTCTCGAAGGACGGCGGGAAGGTCCTGTATCGCGGGAAGGACGTGCTCGGGATCGTGGAGACCGACGAAGGGAAGAAACCCGGCGACGGCAAGATCGCCACCGACGATCTCGAATCGGTCGTGGACCCGAAGCTCGAGTGGATGCAGATGTTCAATGAAGCCTGGAGGCTCGAGCGTGACTTCTATTACGACCCGAACATGGGCGGACTCGATTGGAAGGCGGTCGGCGAGAGGTACAGACAGCTGGTTCCCTTCGTCGCGCACCGCGCGGACCTCAACTACATCCTCGGCGAGTTGATCGGAGAGCTGTCCACCTCGCATACGTACGTGGGCGGCGGCGACTTGCCCGAAGTGCACCACGTGAACGTCGGGCTCCTCGGCGCCGATTACGAGCTCGATCCGAGCTCCGGACTCTACCGATTCAAGACGATCTATCGCGAGCGTGACTGGGCCGCGTCGGCCGAAGCGCCGCTTGCCGAGCCCGGGATCGGCGTGCGCGAAGGCGACCTCCTTCTCGCCGTCAACGATGCGCCCGTGAAGGCTCCGCGCAATCTCTACGCGGTCTTCGAAGGGACCGCGGGCAAGCAGACCCGGATCAAGGTCGGCGTGTCCCCCGGAGATCCCGCGGCCCGTATCTACGTGGTCAAGCCCATCCCGAACGAGAACGCGTTGCGCTACGCCGCGTGGGTCAGCGCGAATCGCGAGACGGTCTCGAAGGCAACCGGTGGACGTGTCGCGTACATCCATGTGCCGGACACCGCGATCTCCGGCATGCGTGAGTTCACCCGCCAGTACTATCCCCAGGTGGACAAGTCCGGGATCATCGTCGACGAGCGATGGAACGGCGGAGGTTTCATCCCGGACTTCTTCGTCGAGCGACTCTCGCGCACGACCTGGGTTCGTTGGTCCTCGCGCGATGGGAACGGGTTCAAGACGCCGAGCAGTGCGATCGACGGACCCAAGTGCATCCTGATCAACCAGTACGCGGGCTCTGGAGGAGATGCGTTCCCGTTCTACTTCCGCTTGAAGGGCTTGGGGCCGATCATCGGCAAACGCACGTGGGGCGGCCTCGTGGGCATCAGCCACGATCTGCCGCTCGTCGACGGCGGCAGCGTGACGATGCCCGATTTCGGGATGTGGGATCCCAAGAACGAACAGTGGCTGGTGGAAAACCACGGCGTCGATCCCGACATCGAGGTGGAGAATCCGCCCGACGCGCTCGTCTCCGGCCACGACCCGCAGCTGGAGCGCGCGATCCGCTATGTGACCGAGGAGCTCGCCGCGCACGCGCCTCGAAAGCCGTCGAAGCCGAAATACAAAGTGCAGTAGCCGGGACGACCACAAGCCGGGGTAAGATGAGCGTTTGATACAGAACGATTCGCATCCGGCGGCGCTCGGCGCCAATGTACCCCAAGCGACGGGGGGGAGACCGTCGAAGCGAGCGTTCCTGCTCCCGCTGATGGTGGCGATGATCGCCATCCTGATCTGGGCCGCTCTGTCACGTTTTGAGGTCTTTCCTTCGACGGCATTCCCGTCGCCGGCGGATGTCTGGCTTGGATTCGTGGAAAAGGTGCGGTACGGGACGCTCTTCGACGACATCGTGGCCTCGTTGTTCCGGGTCACGATGGGCTTCTGCCTCGCGGTGACGCTCGGCATCCCGCTCGGTCTCTGGTTGGGGCTGCGCGTTCGGGTTCGTCTCGCCCTCCTTCCTCCGGTGAATTTCTTTCGCAGCCTCTCGCCCCTGGCGTGGATCCCTTTTGCCATTCTCTGGTTCGGCATCGGGGACGTGCCTTCCATCTTCCTGATTTTCATGACGGCTTTCTTCCCGCTGGTGCTTGCGACCTCCGCCGCGGTCTCGAGCATCCCGACTGTCTATTTTCGGGTCGCGCAGAACTACGATTTTCGCGGCGTGGAATTCCTGACCCAGGTGACCCTTCCCGCGATCGTCCCGCAGGTGATCACCGCGCTGCGTGTCACGGCCGGGCTCTCGTGGGTGGTCGTCGTCGCCGCCGAGATGATCGCCGGACGGGACGGCCTGGGGTTTCTCATTTGGGACGCTCGTAACCAGCTCCGGCCCGATCTCGTGGTCGTCGGCATGATCGTGATCGGCGTCATCGGCGTGATCATCGACCGACTCCTCATGAGGCTGACGCGGCTCCCCAGCGTAAGGTGGGGCTATGACAGGTGAGCGGTTTCGGCTGGAGGCCGTATCTCGTGCCTTCGGAGCCGTCGAAGTTCTGCAGAACGTGTCGCTGTCGATCCGGGAGGGCGAGTTTGTCGCCGTGGTCGGCCCCTCCGGCTGCGGCAAGACGACTCTCCTGAACATCCTCTCGGGGTTCGATGAACCCACCTCAGGCCGGGTCGAACGTTCCGGCGCCCTGCGGATGGTCTTTCAACAGGACGGACTGTTCCCCTGGCGATCCGCCGCGGAGAACATCGATATGGGTCTCCGTCACGTGACGAACCCCGCGGAGCGCGCTCGCCAGCGGGAACAGATGCTGGCGCTGATCGGTCTCGAGGGATTCGCCGGGCACTATCCGCATCAGCTATCAGGCGGCATGCGTCAACGGGTCGAGCTGGCGCGAGCCTTGGCGGGGACGAGCGATGTCTTGTTGATGGACGAGCCTTTCTCCGCGCTGGACTACATCACGCGCCTGCGGATGCGACAGGAGCTTGCGCGTTTGCTCCACGAGCTCCCCCGCACGGTCGTTCTGGTCACCCACGACATCGAGGAGGCCGCCCAGCTGGCGGATCGCGTGATCGTCCTTTCAGGACGCCCGGGACGCATCCGGAGCGAACGGCCCCTTTTCGTTCCGCGTCCGCGCGAGCTCACGCATCCGGAAGTCGTCGAGGCGATCCACGGCGTGCTCGTGGAGCTGGGACTGGAACGCCGGGGAGGAGAGACGCTTCCCCCGGATGGCGTTTTGGACGCGGCGAGGTATGCGCCCATGACCAACGAAAGCGAGAATCCCTGATGCAGCGGCGGGGGGCGCTTCAATCTGCCGCGGTCGTCGCCTTCGTCGTGCTGCTGGTCGGCTTCCGTTATCGCGCGATCCACAAGGCTCGCCCTCACACGGAAGAGGACTACCACCAGGCCCCCACGACCGGCCGGCAGACGCTCACCGTCGCCTTCATCCCGGTGACCTGCCATCTCACGTGCCCGGTGACGGACTACGCATCCAAGACCAGCACCACGGGGACCGAGTTCGACGCCATGCGGTTCGGAGAGTTCCCGTCCATCGTCGAGGCGCTGAAGACGAAGAAGCTGCTGGCCGGATTCATGACCGTGCCGCTCGCCATGAAGATGCGGGAGCAAGGGGCCCCGGTCCGCATTTGCTGTCTTGGACATCGGGATGGTTCCCAGTTGACCATCCGCAAGGAGGATCCCGCCAAGTCCCTAAGGGACATGATCGGCAAATCCATCGCGATCCCCAGTCCTTTCAGCAACGAGAATTTCTTCATGCACAGGATGATGCTGGACCAGGGGATCCAGCCCAGTCAGATCAAGTTCGTCGTCCTGCCGCCTGCGGACATGCCCGCGGCCCTCTCCGCGAAGGCGATCGACGGGTTCATCGTCGCCGAGCCTTACCCCGGCAAGGCGGAGATGGACGGCTACGGCCGCGTCCTTTATTACGCGAAAGACGTCTGGCCGAATTACATCTCTTGCTGCCTCGTCGTTCACACGGATCTGATCCACGACAAGCCCGAGGTCGTCCGGGATCTGGTGCGGGGCATCGTCGCGTCGGGAGAATGGGCGCAGAAGAACCGGACGGGCGCGGCGAAGCTGGTGGCGCCGTATTTCGGCCAGAACGAGAAGTTGATGAACTACGTGCTGACGCAGCCCCCGGACCGCGTCACCTTCATCAACCTGAACCCGACCGACGTGGAAATCCAGAAGATCATGGACATGGGTATCAGCTTGGGCTTCCTCAAGAAACGGACGCCCCTGGACGAGCTATTGGACCGATCGTTCATTCCCGACTTCATCGAGCCCGCAACGATCGATCTGAGCCGCATGGCGGAGATCATCAAGCCCGTCGCGAAGCCGTGAGCCGCTAGCGACGCGTCCCGGACCGTTCGAGTTGTCGGATCAGGCCGGGGAGGTGGGTCCGGGATTCAGGGCTGTCCGGGTTCAACGCGATGGCGCGCGTGAACGCCGCGATCGCCTTGTCGCTCGCGCCCGTGGCCATGTACGCCAAGCCGAGCTCGACCTCTACGTCCGGGTCCTCGGGCGAGAGTCGTCTCGCGGCCTCGAGCTGCTCGATCGCGGCCTCGTTGCGTCCGAGCCGCCGAAGCACACCACCCAGGTTGAACCGCAGGGGAGCGGAATCCGGAGCCATCGCGACGGCGGCTTCGTACTCGGTCGCGGCTTCCTCGAGCTTCCCCGATTCGGCGAGCGTTCCGGCCAGCTCGAAGCGGTCCTCGGCCGACGGCGCAGCGGCGTGCTCGAGGTCGAGCAGGTTCTGCCGGAGCGGGGGTTGGTCGGGGGCGAGGGCCATCGCCTCCCGGGCCTCGCGCTCGGCCTGATCAAGCTCGCCGCGCAAGACGTAGCACCACGCGAGCCCCAGCTTGACCTCGACGACCCCGGCGAGCCCCCACCGGTCCGCCGCCGAAAAGTGCCGGAACGCCTCGGCGGCCGCGTGGTCGTGCCGGACCGTGTACCGCTTGCTTCGGAACGCGCCGGTCAGCCCGTCGGCGCGTGAGACCTCGGTCTGGCTCAGATAGTGGCGGCCCCAGGCGCGATGCCACTGGGCGAACGCGCTGTGCGACGTGAAGGCGAGCCACAGCACCGTCACGATCGCGAACACCCAGCCGGGACGTCGCATTCGGCCCGCTGATTTCAGCTCGAGGTTCTGAACGCGGACCCCCGGCTGACGGACGAGGTGCCAGAGCTTGAGGGCGAGAAAAGCGGTGATCCCTCCGAGACCGATCGACATGAGCAGCGGCGGGCCGTTGTAGAGGTCTCGGAAGACGAGCGTCGCGACGAGGCCGACGACCGCGACGAGCAGCTCTTCGGAGAGCCGAAGGTCGTAGCGCCTCGCGCGCGGGTTGGACGGCGTCTTTTTCAGGAGGGACGGCGCCGCGAACGAGAAGCGCAGCGCACCCTTCGGGCAGACGCTCACGCAATCCATGCACTTCATGCAGCCCGGGTCCACGACCATGC
>JAYUCM010000236.1:0-9431 GCA_043740355.1 Acidobacteriota bacterium
CTCAATTTAAGACCTGACCCCAACTCTCAATGGGAGACCTGACCCCTTTCCTCGAGCTGGTCGAGGAGACGGCGCGGAAGAGGATTCCTCGGAGCGAGCTCGACGGCGCGGCGGAGGTGCGCCGCAGCCTCGTCGTGAGCGCCCCGGCGGACCAGGAGCACCGCCAGGTTGTAGTGCATCTGCGCGTAGTCCGGGAAGATCTCGACCGCGCGCCGTAGGTGCTCCTCCGCCTCGGCGAAGCGCCCTGTGTCTGCCAAGAACATCCCCGCGCCTGCCTGGAGCTTCGCCGAGCGAGGCGTGGTCGCGACGTCGGCCAACGCCAACGCGAGGTTGTTCTTCCAGTCGGGAATGCGCGCCCAGGTACGCGCTGCGAATGCGGAAACCACGATGGCCGCGAGTGCCACGACGCCGATCCGGCGCGCTCGTGCGGAAGCAAGCGTCCCTTCGCGCGCGGTGACCGCGCCGCCTAGATGACCGAGTGCCAGACAGAGGCCGAGCGACGGCAGATACGCCAGACGTTCGGCCATGATCGTTCCGGTCGGGAAAAGCAGGTTGGCCGATGGGAGGAAGAACACCACCCAGAGGAGCACGGCCAAGGCGACGGGACGGGAATGCCTCCATCCCCACGCCGCGGCCGCGACGAGCGCGGCGACGAAAACGCACCCGGCGAGGACCCGCGGATCGGCGAGCGATCGCGCGACCGGGATCGCGTCGAACGAGTAGTCCGACGCGAGGTGTCTCGGCGCCAGGCAGAGCAGGACGTATTTGAGCTGGACCCAAACGGCGGTCAACACGCGTGGCGACGCGCCGGCGGCTGCGGCTGGGTTGTCGAGCGGGATCGTGTCTTCCGCGACCTGGTGGACGCCCAGCGCCAGCGCACGCAGCGCGAGCATGGCCCCAAGCGCGAGGGCGTATCGGAAGAGCAGCGACCCGCGCCGAGGCGCAGATTCAGGCCCGCGCAAGGTATCGTCGGCGAAGAACAGGAGCGGGGCCAGGACGGCGCCTTCCTTGGAGAGAATCGCGGAGAAGTAGAGCCATGGTGCCGCGAGCCGCCATCGTCCCGCCGATGCGCCGGCGTCGTTCGCGCGCCGGTGAGCGAGCCACGCCGCGAGCACGAAGAGCGCCGCCAGGAGCTCCGCCCGCCCGGCGATGTTCGCGACGGCCTCGGTGTGAATGGGAAGAACCGCAAAGAGAAGACCGCCCAGAAGGGCCGTGCCGTAGTGCGTTCCGGCGCGTTTCAGCGCGAACCAGGCGAGCGCGGCGACGGACGCGTGGAGAAGCACGTTGACGAGGTGGAAGCCCATCGGGCCCGCGCCGGAGATCGCGCGGTTGAGCGCGAACGAGGCGATCGTCAGCGGCCGGTACAGGCCGTAGTGTTCGCCGGCGACGCTCCAGTACGGCTCGACGAACAGCTTCGGGATGTGGACGAGCGAGACGATAGCCGGGTTGCTCTCGACGAGCCGAACGTCGTCGAGAGCAAAGCCGTTACCGAGCGCGCGCCAGTGGACGAGGACGGCGACGAGGGCGCACAGGAGCGGCCATCGCGGCGACGTCCCCGCCGCCATCAGAAGTTAAAGGAGTAGCCCACGAGCACGCGGAAATTCGGCGCGCCGTCGGTCAGGCCGCCCGCGATCGCGCCCCGGAGCGTCCCACGGCGAAACGCCGTCCAGTTGACGCCTGCGAGTACCTGCAACGCCGCATCGTCGCCGACCGAGCTGATGAGGCTGGGGTTATCGAAGCGCGCCGACTCGTACTGAGCCTCGCCGACGAATGACACCTGATTCGCGAGGGGGAACAACGCGGAAACTCCCAACTCGAACGAGTTCTTCCCTGCGAGGTCAACGCTCTGGAACTTGCCGCTGCCGTTGTGGCGGAAACCGACGTGGCCGCCGAGAACGACGTTTTCGAGCCGGTAGCGCACCCCGCCGAACGCCTGGGTCGAGAACGCGTTGTATCCGAGCCCCGCGGTGTCGTCCCCGGTAGGGACCGTGAAGAGCAAGCCGGCGGTAAAATCCGTGTTCGAGACGGCGTCCGCCCAGACCCACTTCCCGTACACGTCGAGATCGGTCGCGCCGGTGCCGTCGTTCGGTCCGGGCGAGCTCGATTTCCCGAAGCCGACGCGTCCGCCGACTTCGAGGCTCTTCCACGGCCGGAACGCGACGTTGGCGCGCACGAGAAGGACGTCGACGGGAATGCCCGTGCTGCCGTCGGCGAACTCGATCTGCCCTTCCCACCACTGCGAGTTGACCATGACCGCGTCTTGCGAAAACGCGAGAAAGAGACGATCCGCGATCCCCGACGACTCAGCGCGGGGGGTACGGTTCTCGGGGACCGGCTCGGCATCGGCGCCGAACGCCGCGGGGGCCACGGCCACGATCGCCGCGAGGAGGAAGGCTGGACGGAGGCGGTTCAACACGATCATGCGATGTCCTTTCATCGGTTCGAGACCGATGCGCGACGATACCGATGGGTGCGGCCGCGGGGCCGCAGGGACCGTTCGTGGTGCCTCGGCGAATATTCTGCGAGGCAGCAGCATTGTGGGGGGCGACGACGGACCTGTCAAACTCGCGGCCGGTGACTACGGCTGCGCGGAGGCTCCCGCGTTGCCGAGCGAGGCGACCGTCGAGCCGACGATCGTGGCCTCGGTGCCCGGAGAGGCAAGCGGCGGCGCGCAGATGCGCGGGACCGCTCCGCCGCGACGAATCAAGAGGTCGAGGACGAACGATTCCTCGGTGTGGCGCGCGAGGCGGATGCGGCCGGCCGCCCGCGGGGCCGCGACACAGAAGACAACCTCGCCTTGAGCCGTATTGAGGAACCCCGCGAGTACCGTGATGCCGCCGTCCGTCGTGGTCAGCGTGCCGGTTTTCGCGACGAGCGAGGTCGCAAAGGGCGGCGCCGAGAGGCGGGGGAAGGCAGCGTTGACGGTCCCCGGATCGCATCCCGCAACGGGAAGCAGGTGCTCGATATCGAGCCCCAGTCCCGCGGCCGCGGACCGGAAGCCGCGAAGCATCGCCACGATCTGGCGCGGCGAGAGCCTGTTTTCGCCTAACCCCGAAGCGGTTTGGATCAGGACGGGGGACTCGCCGGGTACGAGGCGATCGGCCAGGAGCACCGAGAGATCGCCGGGAGGCCCGATCGAGGTCGCGACGCGCTCGATGTCGTTGTTCGAGAAGGCATTGAAGCGGCGCAGCGTCTCGGCTAAAGGCTTCGACCGGTGCTCGAAGAGAACCTGCTCGACTCCTCCGGGCGTCGGCTCGAATCGCGCACCGCCGATGATCTCGACCGACGGGAGCGGTGTGCGCGGACCGTCGTGACGGAGAGCGTAGGCGTACCACGCTTGCCGCGTCGTGCGGCCCCATCGCCGCGAATCCAAGGCCTGCCGCAAGCGCGCGGCCATCATGGTGGCGCGCTTCACGGGGTCCGGGTTCATACCTTGAGAACCGTTCTCCCAACCCATCCAGAACCTGCCGTCGACGACGATCGAACCGGTCACCCGGCGCACGCCAAGAAGGTTCAACGCTTGCGCCACCAGAAACGCGTTCTCCACCTGGAAGTCGGGATCGCCCGCGCCGTGGACGACGAGGTCTCCTTTGAGGAGTCGATGCGACGGATCGATCGTGCCGCGCGCGGTGAAACGCGTCGTGAACCGATAGTCGGGCCCCAGCTTCTCCAAAGCCCACCACGACGTCGCGATCTTCACGACCGAGGCCGGATTGATGGGGAGATCCTCGCGGCGGGCATCGAGGACCTGGCCGTCGATGGTTTCGACGTACCAGACGAGCTCCGGCGCCTGGACGGATCTCCTCGAGGAGCGGTGGCGCGCGCTCTTGGCGGCGGCGTGTGCGGGAACCGCGACAAATGTCGCGGCGAGGACGAGGGCGAGCGCGGATCGTGACGTCACGGGCAGTCTCCGGATCGATGTAGGTGAGCTTACCAAACTTAGTGCGCGGCTTCCGCGCGGGTCAACCGGAAACGCCATCCTGCTCCTTCAGTCGAAATCGAGGGGGTTCTTCGGTTTCGGGGTGGGATCCGATGCGGCCTTCCGCCGGGCCTCTTCGAACTTCTTTTGGAGCAGATCGTCCAGGTTCTTCGTGCGATCGAAGGCCTTCGAGAAGGCATCCTCTCGTCGCGCCGGCCCGGATTTCACATCTGTCATCGCCTGCTCGAAGGTCGCCGTCGGGTCGGCTTTCGGGCGTTCCTCCGAAAGGATCGTCCCCGTCGCCGCGTCGACGACGAGTTTCGTCTTGCAGCAGGGGCAATCGACCTGGACCTTGGCGCTCACCATGCCATTGTCCGTTCGCCCGGCTCCGCGGTCAACCCGCGGGGCCGCGGCTAGTCCTTCAGAAGGACGATCGTCGCCCCCCATCCGCCACGGTCCGGGGGCGCGTCGGCGAACGACGCGACGTGGGGATGGCGCGCGAGGAGCTGGCGCACCGCGTCTCGCTGGAAGCCGATGCCGCGGCCGTGAATGATGCGCACTTCGCGGAATCCCGACTCGTGCGCGGCCTCGAGGTACGACGCGACGACGTCGTTCACGTCGCGCGGGGCGAAGGCATGAAGGTCGATCGCGTCTTCGATAGGAAGGGTGACGTCGTCCGGGATCTCGTCGTCGCCGGTCATTTCACACCGCCCTGCAACGCGATCATCGCAGCGAGCGACGCGTCCTTCTGATCCTTGCCCCACGGCGGCCCCACGGATTTTCCGAGCGACGCGATCGTCTTCTTCAGCTCGGTCGCCGAACCCCCGAGTGCTCGATCCGCCTGCTCGTCGAGCCGCTTCTCGTGAATCCCGACGAAATTCAAGCCGCACGCCGTCGCGGCGCCGGCGAGCGCGTCGCGGAACAACACCCCCTCCGCCTTGTGCATCCGGAAATGAACAGCGAGGATCTCGTCGACGGTCCAATCGGGCATCGGATCGACCATGAGGATCGCGCAAGCGGCGATCTCATGGCCCGCGTCCTGCGTGCGGCGCACGGCCGCCCTCATTTCTCGCAGGGCGATGCGATGAGCCGACTCGAGACCCCGGCTGACCAAGTCGCGGGCGTCGCCCGCGTCAGCGCGTTCGGCGGCGTGATACGGCTGCTTCGCCCACGACGCCTGGTCCTCTGCGACGAGCTCCAGGCGGCATCGATCGATCAGCTGAATCTCACCGCTCCTCCTGCCGAGGACGATCAGGGCCGCCCATCCGGAGTGCGCCTTGATCCCGAATGCAACTGTCATCGTTGAGCCTCGATGTTGCGGCGATGCGGCAAGAGGTGAAGCACGACACGGCCCATTCTCGGTCAGCGGGGGTCCCGGGGGCGAGCGCCAAGCGAGCGGCTCGGCGGTATCGGGGCCCGCAATCGGACGCGCTGCTAGAATCCGTCCGTATGAACCCCCGGGAACGAGCTCCCGCGGGCAGGGGAGACTCGATGACGCGTACGACCCTTCTACGTTCGCTCGCCGCGGCGGCGCTTCCGCTCCTCACCCTTCTAGGCTGTGGCCGCTCGCACGATGACGCCGCTCTCGCCCCGGTTCCGTCCGCCCCGTCTTCGACCGCCGCCGCGGCGGCTCCCGCTCAGGCTGCGGCGTCCGCGTCGCGCGCGCCGGTCGATGCGCACAAGCCCGCGGCCACCGTCAACGGGAGGCCGATCCCGGCGGAGAAGGTCTACTCCGTGTACCGGATGAACAAGCAGATGCTCCTGCAACGCGGGCGCCTGCTGAACGACAACGACGACCAGGCGCTCAAGTCCCAGAGCCTCGAAGCTGTCGTCGCCGATGAGCTGCTCTACCAGGCCGCGCTGGCCCAAGGCGTCACGGTCCCGCCTGCCGAGATCGAGGCTGCGGTGAAGCAGATCAAGTCGCGCGCCGGATCGGACGAGGCGTACAAGAAGTTCCTTGCAGACTCCGGATTCACCGAAACCGACGTCCACGAGGAGATCGGACGCAACATGAAGACTTCGGCGTACGGGAAGAGCCTGGTCGGCGGCAAAGCCGTCACCGAGGAGCAGGCGAAGAAGTTCTACGACGCCAATGTCGCCAAAGGGATGTTCAACGTCCCGGAGCAAGTGCACGTGCAGTTCATCCTCGTGAGGGCCACCGACAACGACTCCGAGTCCGTGAGGAGCGACGCCAGGAAGCGCGCCGAGGAGGCGGCGAAGCGTGCCGCCGCCGGCGAGGATTTCACCGCGCTCGCGAAGCAGTTTTCGCAAGACCAATCGGCGTCTCGCGGCGGCGATATCGGGCTCGTGCCGCGAGGGGTGATGTTCCCGAAGTCCGAGGAGATCGCGTTCTCTTCGAAGCCGGGCACGGTGTCGCCGGTGTTCGAAACGCCCAAGGGCTTCAACGTGATGAAGATCCTCGAGCGGAACCCCGAGTCGACGCGGACCTACGAAGAGGTCAAGAACGCGCTGATGGCCGACATGGGACGCGTGATGCAGCAGGACATCGTGAAAGCCAAGGTGAAGGAGCTGGCAGCGGCCGCGAAGATCACGGTTCTCGACCCGTCCTTCAATCCGCCATCCCAGGCGCAGCTCGCCGTGCCGCCGCCGGCAAAGCCCTAGCGTACCCTCCGCGTCAGGGTTTCTTGTCCAATGGGCGTTCGTTGGTCTGGGTAACGAAGAAGTGGTAGGCCGAGTAGTCACGTGTGGACGCCTCGGTCGGCTCCGTGCTCTTCGGTGTGACCGCCCGGAACGAGGAATAGCGGAGCTGCGTCGGGAACGCCAGCTGGTCGCGACGCGTCTGGAACAGCACCCGACCTGAGAATCCGATCGCCTTCGGGCCGGTACGCATGCCCACGACGTTGAACGACTGCGACCAACGTTCGAAGAGCAGTTTCAGACGCTCCATTTGGTGTCCTGGCTCGGCGCGGATCTCGACCGGCGTCAGAGTCGTCGCATCCACGAGCACGACGCCGTCCCACTGACGGATGTCCCGGCCGTCGGTGTACGGGACCGCTCCCTTGAACTCGAAGATCCGCACCCAGTCGTACCCCTCGAAGCGATCGCCTCGCTCGCGGTACGCGAAGTACGGTTGGTTCGCCTTGCTGAAGAGGAACACCCACGCGTAGGCCGGGGGAAACGCCTCCGCGTCGTTCACCTCGGTGGTCGTCACGGTTCCGTCGCTCTTCATTCTCTGGCGGAACTCACGGATGGTCTGCCCATCGCCGCGCTCGAGGAGATAGCCGTAGTTCCGGGACGTCTCCCGCTTGGCTTCGCGCTCGTCAAACCGCGCCTTGCGGACCGTTTCGGCGCACGTGAACTTGACCGCGTACTCGAGGTACTTCTCCGCGACGCCCGCGAGCCGCGACGCCAGCTCCGGCGGGATTCCCCAAGCGGAGCCGTCGTCCGGAAGCAGCGACATGTATGCGGGATCTGGGCCCTCGTCCTTGTCCGGCGGCTTGTGCTCGGCGGGTGGCCGCTCGGGGGGCGACGAGAGTCCGGAATCCGGAGGAACCGGCGGCGGGAGCATGGCGAGAAGGGCTATCGCAAGAGCGGCGGCTGCGAGGTTCATTTGAGGATTCTAGACTGTCGCGACGCTTGACACCCCTTGGACCCAATCCTAAGGTGCCCGAGTGCCCGCCAAGAAGGACTACTACGAGATTCTCGGCGTGTCCCGCTCGGCGACCGAGAAAGAGCTCAAGGCCGCGTACAGGAAGCTCGCGCGCAAGTTCCATCCCGACGTCAACCCCGGCGACAAGAGCGCTGAGGAGCGGTTCAAAGAGGTCTCGGGCGCGTTCGCGGTGCTCTCGGACCCGGACAAGCGAGCCAAGTACGACCGTGGCGGTCACGACGCGTTCGAGCCCGGCTTCGATCCCTTCCAAGGCGCGTCGATCGATTTCCAAGATCTGGGTCTCGGCAACCTGTCCGACGTCTTCGAGCTGTTCGGCGGCGGGGGCCGCCGTCGGGGGGCGTCCCGCCGCGCCGCCCGCGGCGAGGATCTTCAGTTCGAAATGAGCCTTCCCTTCGGCGACGCGATCCACGGCACGACCGTCGAGGTCGCGATCACGCGGGCGATCACCTGCTCGAATTGCGGCGGACGCGGTCAGCTCGGAAGCGGCGGCCCGTGCCGCGTGTGCCGCGGCGGGGGCCGAGTCAGCTTCGCCGAGAAGGTCAAGACGCGCATTCCCGCCGGCATCGACGACGCCGAGCGGATTCGCATTCCCGGGAAGGGAAACGACGGGGTCTTGGGCGGCCCGCCGGGAGACGCCTACGTCAACCTCCGCGTCGAGCCGCACCCGATGTTCCGGCGCGAGGGGGACGATCTCGTGTGCGAAGTGCCCGTGGGCATCGTCAAGGCCACGCTGGGCGGCGATCTCGACGTGCCTACCCTCGACGGACGCGCCGTGATCAAGATCCCGGCCGGGACGCGCGGCGGCCAGCGCTTCCGGCTCAAGGGGCGCGGCGTCGCCTCGCGTGCGGGACATCCGACCGGACATCTCTACGCGGTCGTGCAGATCGCCACGCCACGGGATCTCGACGCACGCTCGCGGGAGCTGCTCGAGGAATTCGCGCGTATCAATCCGAACGCCTAGCGGGTCGCGTCGGCGTGCTGCAGCTCATCCATCCGATCCTCGTTCACGCGACCGTGACGTTCTTGATCGTGGGAGGGCTCGTCGAGGCGTATGGGATCGGAAGGCGCCGCGAGGGCGCGGCGCGGTTCGGCGGAGCGTTGGTTGTGCTGGGTACGGTGTCGCTCGTACCGACGATCATCGCAGGCTTCCTCGCCGAAAACGTGCTCACGTTGAGCGCGGCGGCGACGGACGCCGTCGACGACCACGAGCGCTTCGGGCTCCTGGCGTTCGGCGTCTTCGTTCCGCTTCTTCTGATGAAAGCGTGGGGACGCGGGCGGCCCCCCGACAACCTACGCGGCCTCTACGTCGCGGGGCTGGTCGTCGGCGTCGCACTCGCGGCGGCTGCTTCGTACTTGGGCGGTCTCATGGTGTACGAGCTGGGCGTCGGCGTAGCAGCGCCTTGAGCGCGTGGCCCGCGATCTGAGGGCTCTCTCGCAACCGCCTCACCGAGTATGCGTACCACTCTTCTCCGTAGGGGACGTACACGCGCAGGCGATGGCCCGCCTTCAGGAGGATCCGGCGTAGCTCCTCCTCGACGCCGAGCAGCATCTGGAATTCGTACTGCGACGGCACGAGGCCGAATCGCCGGATCAGCCGAAGGGCCTCCCAGACGATCCGCTCGTCGTGGGTGGCGATCCCGACGTACGCCTTGCGCTCGAACATCCGCTCGAGCGCCCACGTGAAGTTGTCGCGGATGATCTCCGCGTCGGTGTAGGCGATCCTTCGCGGTTCGAGATAGATCCCCTTGCAGAGCCTGAAATTGGCGGGCTCGTCGGTTACGGCATCGACGTCGTCCAACGTGCGCCGCAGACGCGCCTGAAGCACGACGCCGACGCGACCCGGGAAGTCCGCGCGCAGGCTGCGGTAGATCGCGAGCGTGC
>JAYUCM010000237.1:0-1528 GCA_043740355.1 Acidobacteriota bacterium
TGTCCCTCGGCGAGCCGCCCGCGAAGTGGGGCGAGCGGATCAAGCTCCTCGAGCCGTACCAGGTCAACGGCGCGTTGATGGCGGCGACGGGGAATCCGAAGGCGAAGTTCATGCACTGCCTGCCCGCGTTCCACAATCGCGAGACGGCGAAGGGCGAGGAGCAGTTCGCAACCTACGGCATGAACGGCCTCGAGGTGACCGAAGAGGTGTTCGAGTCGCAAGGATCGATCGTGTTCGACCAGGCGGAAAACCGCATGCATACGATCAAGGCTCTGCTCGTCGCGACGCTGTCCTAGGCCCCCTTACAGAATGTAGGCGACGGCGAACCCGACCTGCGCGGCCATCATCATCAGATACATGTGCGTCCACGAGGGGTGGTTCTCGAGCTTCGCCAGATCCTCGGGGTTCCGGAGAATCAGATACACGGTGTAGGAGCCCCAGAGCGCCAGCCCGCATCCCAGGCCTGTGAGTACCCACCTGTTGCCCGTGAGGATCGCATGGTCGGGCGACCATGGGTTTCGCAACCAGGCACCCAACGGCATCAGCAGCCAGGGAAGGACGAAAAACGGCGCGATCATCCGCGAGGCGGCGTCCACGCCGAAGCGGACGGGCAGCGTGCGGCAGCCGGCCGCCGCGTCTCCCGGCATGTCCGAGAAATCCTTGGTGGAGGAGGCGCCGACGAGGAACAGGAAGAAGATCGAGCCGATGAACCACGGCTCGACGTGGAACACGGACGCGACCATCGACCAGCCGGCGACCTTGAGGAGGCACCCGCGCGGAATCGCGATCGTGAGGTTCGCGAGGAACGCGTTGGCCTTCGTGCGCCCGAAAGTGGGAGCGCTGTAGACGAGGGTGAAGATCAACCCGGCGACGAAGAGCGCGAAGCACTGGTGCTGCGCGAGCGGGCCCGTCAGCCTTTCGGCGAACGTCAGCGCGGGCCAAGCGGCGACCAGCCACGTTGGGACGACCGCGAGCACGTACAGCACGATCGCCAAGCGGAAGGCGGCGCCCATCGAGATCTCACCGGTGATGAGGGGACGGGTGGGCTTGTTGATCCTGTCGTTCTCGAAATCGTAGCACTGGTTGACGACGTTCGATGCGGCATTCAGCAGTGCGGCGCACGCCGACCCGAGCAGGATCGTCAGGACGATGTTCCACGTCCATTGACGCGGCTGCCCCGCGAGGACGTGGGGGTTCGACGCGGAGCCCCATGCGGTGATCGCGCCGGAGATGACGCCGATCAGCGGGGGGAGCAAGGTAAACGGCCGCGTGAATCGGACGTATAGGCGCACCGTGTCGAGCATGCGATCGAGCTAGGAAACGAGCTGGCCGACGACCACGCGCGCCGGCCGGATGATGCGCCCGGCGAGCCGGTAGCCCACGCGCTCGATCTGCACGACGGTGTCGTGCGCGGCGGGGTCCGACACGGGAACGATGCCGGCCGCCTCGGCGACATTCGGGTCGAAGACCTCGCCGACCGGCTCGATGCGCTCCAGCCCCGCCTTTAAGAGCGCCGCGAGGAACCGGT
>JAYUCM010000238.1:0-3856 GCA_043740355.1 Acidobacteriota bacterium
TACGACGAGAAAGGCGACGAAGATGATGGCGGCGGTGATCCCGAAGCTTTCGGTCAGCGTCGGCACGAGGTAGTGCGCGATCTTCGCCTGCAGGACGCCTTCGCCGACGACGGTCAACGTGCAGGAAACCAGTGCCGGATCGCGGCGCTGCGCGTCCGCCCACGTGTCCGCGAGGAAGCGCTTGAGCCCCTCGTACCCGTCGAAGCCTCCGCGCGTGATCACGCGAACGCGGGCGTTCGAGAGGGTCGCGACATCGATGGACCCGCGGAACTCCGGGCGCGAAAGGACTAGCTGCTGGAGATCGCCGGCAAGCTTGTCCCAGGAGGCCGGGTCGTCGGGAAGGGTGTCCCCCTGCCCCTGGACGTAGCGGACCCACTGGAGGAGCGTCGTCGGCCCCAGCACGGAGCCGACACGCGAGTCGGCCTCGAGCTTCGCCCCGAAATGGTGGAGCCCGCGCAAGACGTCCGCGTCGAGCGCTCGTCCCTTCGGAACGCGGATCCAGGCCTCTGTCACCGCGAGCCCGGACATCGTCGCCTCGAAGCGCCGCGTGTCCTGATAGAGCGGGAGGTCGCGCGATATGTAATCGAGCGAGTCGGTCTCGAGGCGCATCGGCTCGACGAGATGCCCGACGCCGAGCAGTGCGGCGAGTCCGACGAGCATGAGTGCGATCGATCCCGGCACGAGAATCCACCTGAATCGGTACGTGAACCACGGGATGCGGTCGACGAACCGCGGCCACCACGCTCCCGCGGTGCGGCGCTCCGAGGACGGCGGAGTGCGAAGCAGCCGCTGCAGGGCCGGAAAGAGCGTGAACGAGGCAAACCAGGTCACGACCATTCCGGCCGCGACCCAGTATCCCATCTCGCGAATCGGCCGGATTCCCGAAACGGCGAGCGCGGCGAAGCCCACCGCCGCGGCGAAGATCGAGGCCGTGCACGGGAGGAACTTGTTGCATAGCGTGAAGACGTGGTGCTCGCGGATGTCCGCCTCTTTCGGACACGCGACGAACAGCGAATGGAGATAGACCAGGGTCGAAGTGCAGGTGATGAGCACGGTCAACGGCACCAACGACGACACGATCGTCGAGACGAAGCCCATCACTCCGGCGAACGCCTCCGTGAAGAGCACGGTGATGCCGATCGTGATGAGGAAGGCGAACAGCGTCCGGAAGGAGCGGTAGAGGGTGAGGTTCAACAGGACGATGAACAGGCCGAAGAGGGGCATGTAGCGGAGCGTCGACCGTTCGGTTTCTTCGGAGAGATAGCGATCGACGTAAGGGCCGCCGATTTTTCGCACGGCTCCGAGTGGCGCGGGCGACGCGACGAAGGGCGCAAGCTTGGCGTCCACGGCAGCCAGGACGTCTTGCAGCTCGTCGCGGCTACCGACCTGCAGCTCCATAGGGATCCCGAGAACGCGGTCTCCGACGAGACCCTGCTTCCGGAACAGGGTCGTCCCGGTGGCGAAGGCCTTGAAGGCGGCCGCATCCGCAGCGGTCGCCGAGAATTCGGGGTGGGTCTGACGATAGATCGTGAGCGCCGAAAGGGGCTTGACCTTCGGCACGCTTCGAAGCGCTTGCTCGATGTCGCCGACTTTCTGGAGCGTCGACGCCGTGAAAGGATCGTCGGCTTCTGCGAGCACGACGACGTACTGCCCCTCCGGGAAGATCTTCTGGAACGCGCGCGTCTGCTGGTAGTCTTCGTCCCCTTCGACGATCAGGCGGTCGGGGGAGTTGTCGCTCTTGATCGACAGCGCGAAATACAGCGCGCCGGGGGCGAGGACGAGCCAGATCGCGAGCACGATCCACGGGTGGTCGACGACCGCACGAGCGAGTCGCGCGCCTCCCGAAGACGCGCTGCCTGGTGTCGATGCATAATGGGGAGCGGCCATGGCGAAAAGAACCCCGATCCTCCCCGCGATCTTCCTGGCGTCCGCCGTCGTCGCGGCCGCCGCGCCCGCGCCGATCACGCTCGTGATCTGCGCTCCCGGCTACCCGGGAACCACGAAGGAGGCGCAGCCTAGCATGGACAGGCTAGCGAAAGCGGTGTCGACCGCGGCCGATTGGCCCCCCACGCGGCTTGCGGCGGCGTATCACGAAACCGAAGAGGCCGGCGTCTCGCGACTGAAGGCGAAAACGCCGACCCTCGCGCTGATCCCGCTCCCTTTCTACCTGGTCCACCAGAGCGAGCTGAAGCTGACCGCCCGTGTGCAAGCGGTCGAGAAGGACGGCACCCCGGCGACGACATGGACCCTTGTCGCGAAGACCGGGCGCGTGACATCGGCCTCGTCGCTGGCCGGCTTCACCATCGTCAGCATCGCGGCCTACGCGCCCGATTTCATCCGTAACGTCGCCCTCGCGAAGTGGGGAAAGCTCCCCGCCGACGTCAAGTTTCTGGCGACCGGCCAGGTTCTCGGGGCTCTCCGGAAGGCCGCCAACGGCGACGACGTCGCCGTGCTGCTCGACGCCTCGCAGGCCGCGTCGCTCCCCACGCTCCCGTTCGCCGCGGACCTGACGGTCGTCGCGACGTCCCCGCCGGTTCCCGCGTTCCTCGGCTGCACCGTCGACTCGACGGTGGGACCGGCCGATACGAAGACGCTCGTCGGCGCCCTCCTCAAGTTGCACGAGATCCCGGAAGGGACGTCGGCTCTCGATGCCGTGCGCCTTACGAAATTCGTTCCGCTCGACGCCAAGGGGCTCGCCGCCGCGCGGGCGTCCTACCGGCCGGGTGCGAAGCCCAAGACCCCGTGAAGCGCCGCGCCCTCGTTTTGGTGGCCGCCCTTGCCGCGGGATGCTCCCCCGCCCTGCGTGAGCCTCCATCTGTGGCCTCCCTCGCGTCGAAGCCGGCTCCGGTCACGCTTCTCGATGCGGCTTCACTCTTGCGCGAGGCCGATCTGCGATGGGCGAAGCGTCCCGACGTCGACGCGGTCAAGGAGGCGGACGCCCTGTACCTACGGGCCGCTCAGGTCGATGAAAAAGACGTCGTCGGTCTGATCGGCGCCACCCGTTCGAAGGCCTGGTTGACCGATCACCTGAAAGACGCCCGGTCCCGCGGCGAGGCGGCGGTCTCCGCCGTTCAAGCGGCGCAGTGGTGCGGGCGACGGGCGCCGGCGCTCCCCGCCTGCGATTACTGGCTCGCCGTGGCGGTCGGCCTCCAGGCGCGAGAGGTTCGGGTGACGGCCGACAACGGCCTCAAGACGATGGTCCCGGCGCTCCAGCGGGTCATCGAGAAAGAACCGGACTACGACGACGCGGGGCCTCACCGGGTCTTGGCTCTCGTCCTCATCAGGGCCCCCGGCTGGCCGGTGGGACCCGGCGACGCCGAGGCAGGACTGGAGCACGCGAAGAAGGCTGTCGCCCTGCGGCCGGAGTATGCTCCGAATGTCTTGGCCCTCGCGGAGGCGCTGGCGGCCAACAAGGATCGGGAACAAGCGCGCGCGACGTACGTCAGGGGAAAGGCGCTCGCGGCGGCGAGTCGCGAAGCCGGGGACCCCGACGCGCCGTTCTGGATCGTCCAGGCCGACGAGGCTCTGGCCGGCTTGAAACCCTAACGCGGCGACGGGGAGCCGGGGGCCGCGGCGAGCACGATCGAGATCCCCGTGCAGTCGCTCCCGGGCCCGAGTGCCGGTGGCTCGCCAAGAATGGTCATGCCGCGAGCGCGCAACGCGAAGAAGACTTCCTGGAAGCTCGCCCGCGGAACCACGATCACGTAGGCACCGCCCTCGACGATGCCTCGCCGGACGTGCGTGCCGCCGACATCCCGGGCCATGAGGTTGAGCTCCCGCACCGCGGTCACGACGTCCGGCACCTCCCAGGTGGCGCGGAGCCCCGAATCGGACCAACGCTCCTCGCAGACGGAGC
>JAYUCM010000239.1:0-3855 GCA_043740355.1 Acidobacteriota bacterium
GTCATGAGTATCGTGCTCGCCGGCGGCACAGTGCGGCCCGGCGACGCGATCGGCATCGAGCTGCCCCCCGAACCGCACCGAGCCCTCGATCGTGTTTGAGTCAGCCGAGGATCAAGGATGATCGCTCGCGTGTGGCATGGCGTCGTCCCGATCGAGAAAGCCGACGGATACGCTCGGTACCTCGAGGATTCCGACCGTGGCGCACTACGAAGTCGTGGTCGCGCCCGGCATCGACGCGCCCTAGCCGGTCGCTGGCGCGGGTGAGCCGAAGTGCGACGGCGCGCACGCTCTCATCGCAGCATCTTCCAAAGATAGGCGTACTCGAGCGCCAGAGTCTGGGCGCGCTGGTCGTTCACCGACCCGGAGCCGTGGCCGCCCTCGATCTGCTCGAAGTAATAGACGGGATGGCCGAGGCCGATCATCTTCGCGGCCATCTTGCGCGCGTGCGCCGGATGGACGCGGTCGTCGCGCGTGGTCGTCCAGAAATACGCCTTCGGGTAGACCGCGTCCTTCTTGATGTTCTGGTACGGCGACCACTTCTGGATGTACGCCCACTCCTCCGGAACGTCGGGGTCGCCGTATTCGGCCATCCAGCTCGCACCGGCGAGCAGCTTGTTGTAGCGGCGCATGTCGGCGAGGGGCACCGCGGAAACGACCGCGCCGAACAGCTCCGGGCGGAGGAGCATCGAGCCGGCGACGAGGAGCCCACCCTGCGATCCGCCTAAGGAGCCCAGGTGTTTCGGCGAAGTGATCTTTCGCGCGATCAGGTCCTCAGCGACCGCGGTGAAGTCCTCGAAGTTCCTGTAGTGGTACTCCTTCTGCGCCGCGCGATGCCACGCGGGTCCGAACTCGCCGCCTCCGCGGATGTTCGCCAGCGCGTAAACGCCGCCGCGCTCGAGCCAGGCCGAGCCGTTGACGCCGTCGTAGCGCGGAACCTCGGGGACCTCGAAGCCGCCATACCCGTAGAGGAGAGTCGGAGCGCGTCCGTCGGCCCTGAACCCCTTCGGCGTGACGAGAAAGTAGGGGATCTTCGTGCCGTCTTTCGAGGTGGCCTGGTATTGCTCGACCTTCATCCCGTCGGCGTCGAAGAATTTCGGGGCCGTCTTGACCTTCTCCGCCTTCCCGTTGTCCATCAGGAAGAGCGAAGAGGGGGTGAGGAAGTCGGTGTAGTCGTAGAAGAACGACGGCAGCCACGCGTCGGTCGACGTGACGCGAACGGTGCCAAGTCCTGGGAGCGCGATCTCCTCCCGAGTCCAGCCGGACGGGCCGGGGGTGAGTGCGGTGAGCTTTCCGCGAACGTCGTCGAGCGTGGTGATGAGGATGCTCTCGCGCGTCTGGCTGACGTTCTGCAGCGAGACCCGCTCGGTCGGCTCGAACAAGACGTCGAACTCCCGCCGGCCGCGCAGGAACGCATCGAGTCCGATGGCGAGCAAACTGTCCTGCTGGTACGTCTTCCCACCCACCGCCCAGTCGGTGCGCAGCGACACGACCATCCGATCCTTGAAGATCCCCTCGAGCTTCGCGTCCTCGGGCACTTCGATCTTCACGAGTCGATCCCCGAGGACGACGAAAGTCTCCTGTCGAAAAAAGGCGGGAGTGCGGGCGATGAAGTCGTAGCGTCCGTCGGGAGTGAACTGGCTGAATCCGTTATCGGCGACGTCGCCCGACCCGCCCTCGAAGACCGTGCGCGCCTCCGAGAGAGGCGTGCCGCGCTTCCAGATCTTCACGATCCGCGGATAGCCGGACGTGGTCAGTGAACCGGACCCGAAGTCGGTGCCGACCCACAGCGTATCCGCGTCCCGCCACGACACGCTGGACTTCGCCTCGGGGAGGGAGAAGCCGCCCTCGACGAACGTCTTGCTGTGGACGTCGAACTCTCGATAGACCGCCGCGTCGCTGCCGCCGCGAGCCAGGGAGACCATGCAGCGTGACTGCTCCGGCGGGAGGCAGTCCGCCCCCTTCCAAGCCCAAGGAATCCCATCCGCCTTCACCAGCGCGTCGATGTCGATCACGCCCTCCCACTGTGGGGCGGGGGTTCGGTAGGAGGCCAGCGTGGCCCGTCGCCAGATGCCGCGTGGGTGGTCCTTGTCCTGCCAGAAGTTGTAGACCATGTCGCCGCGCAGGCTCGGGCTCGGGATGCGCTCGCGCGAGTCCAGGATCTGAAGAGTCCGCGCGTGGATCGGCTTGAACTGCTTGACCCTCTCGAAATCGGCGACGGTTATTCGGTTCTGCTCCCTGGCCCACGTCAGGGCCTTGTCGCTCTCCACGTCCTCGAGCCAGAGATACGGGTCCGCCTCGTCGGCCGCGATCACCGCGCGACAGGACAAGACGGCAACGACGGAGGCGGCAGCCAAGGCTTTCTTCACGACGATTCACCCGAAGAATGGAGCGTGTACGAATTCCTCGACTACTGCGCCGCCAAGACGCCGCTCGGCACGCAGTTCTTCGCGTGGTGGCAATCGGCGACGCACTGGTTCGGGTACGTCTTGTTGTGATCGCACGTGACCGGAGCGTAGATCAAAGGACAGATGCACCCGATGGCTTCGGCCTTCGAAAACAGCGCCGACACGCCGAGCGCGACGACGAACATCAGCGTTCCCAACACAACGAACTGCCTCTTCGAGATCAGGTTTCGCATGTCTCCATCCTCCCGGTTGCGGTCGTCAGGCCGCGGATCGACAAATCCTAACACCCTTCTTGGGGTAGGCTGTCGCCATGGCCCGACCGTGGCGACCGTTCCGCATTCTCGCGAAGTACTTTTTCCGCGGTCTCATCGTGGTGGTTCCGATCGCGGTGACCGCGATCGCCGTGTCTTTCATCTTCGTCGAGATCGACACGTGGATCAATCTCGAGCCCCTCTTGAACCGGAAGTTGCCCGGCGCCGGAGTGGTCCTCACGGCGGTCGTCATCACGTTCGTCGGTTTTCTCGCTTCGAATTTCGCCACGCGCTGGATGTTCCAGGCATTGGAAGGACTGCTCGAGCACACGCCGCTGGTGAAGCTCGTCTACACGTCGCTCAAGGACATCGTCGGGGCGTTCGTCGGAGAGAAAAAGAAGTTCAACCGGCCCGTTCTCGTCGCGCTGACGAAGGGCGGAGACGTCGCGACGATCGGTTTCGTGACCCGCAACGGTCTCACCGATCTGGGCCTGGCAGACCACGTCGCGGTTTACGTCCCGCAGGCCTACAACATCGGTGGGAACGTCGTCGTCGTGCCGAGCGAACGCGTGAAGCCGCTCGACGCCGACCCCGCCAAGGTGATGACCTTCATCGTTTCGGGTGGAGTGACCGGGGAGCTTGGAGAAACGACGGAGTGAGGAGAAAACAGATGAAGAAGAAGACCAAGATCGCGATCGTGGCCATTCTCGTATTGACGGCCGGTTGGGGAGCTTGGAGCCTCGCCAAGCCGCCGGGCGGAGGCGGCGGTCAGAACTGCAAACAGGTGGTCTGTGCGCAGTGCCCGGAAGGGTACGTGCTGGCGAAGCCCGTCTGGCCGGATTGCTGCGTCTGCGTGCCCGCTCCGTAGTTCGCTCGAGCGCATGACGGCACGTCGCGGGATTCGCGACCGTACGGCGTTTCCGCGTCAAGAGCCGTAGGGAACGACCCGTTTCGTGCGGGCTGCACACGCCGCGTCACCGTTTTCTCGGTCAATTGCAGCACGCCGCTGAGAAGCGGCGTACTCGTATGGGCCGATAAGTCGGGTTGTTCGTCTCGAGACCATCAACCCAGATTCGCGGACTCCTACGAGTCCGCAAGGGGGAATCCGTCATGAGTCACAGAATCGCGCGAACCGGTCTCGCCCTCGTCACACTCCTGGTTCTGTACGCCGGAACCGCCGTCCCAACCGGCGCGAGCGC
>JAYUCM010000240.1:0-1524 GCA_043740355.1 Acidobacteriota bacterium
TCGGCGCGCTTCGGCCCGATCCCCTTGATGTAGCGGAGCGCGGGTTCGTCGCTCAAGAGCCGGGCCGCTCGAACGACGCACGGATCGCCTCGGACGAAAACCCGGCGCCAAGGAGCACCATCAATTTGATGCGGGCTTTCGGCGCCGGAAGTCCTCCCGAGAAGATCGCGCCGGCATTCGCGAGCGTGACGCCCCCGCCGGGATAGCCGTAGTGAGGCGCGGTGGGCCCCTTCGCGCACCGGCTGGCGACGACCACCACCACGTCCGCAGCCACCGCCTCACGGACGCCGTCGAGCATCGCGGGAGGGACGTTCCCCTGCCCCAGCGCCTGGAGCACGATGCCGCGCGCGCCCGTCGCCACCGCGTGCCGGAGGAACTTCGCGTCGGCGCCGGCCGCGGCCGTGATCAGATCGACCCGCGCGTCCAACCGATCCGTCTCGATGCGCTCGCGCAGCGGCGGCCCGTCGTCGGCCGATGTGAACGCGGTGAACGCGTCGGTGTGCGACTTCGAGACCTTGCGCGCGGCGTGGAGCGTCCCCGCCATCATGACGCCGACGCCAAAAGCCGCGTCGGGGAAGGCCGTCACCGCGCCCACCGCCGCGATGAGGTTCCCCGGACCGTCCCACCCTTGGTCGTCGGCGGTCTTCATGGCGCCCGTCAAGACGACCGGACGATCCGTGCGCAGCACGAGATCGAGCAGGTAGGCGGTCTCCTCCAGCGTGTCGGTGCCGTGCGTCACCACCGCACCGACGAAGGCGTCGCCTTGGAGCCTGCCGTCGAGATGGCGCGCGAGCTCGAACATCCTTTCCGGGCTCCAGTGCGGGCCGGGGAGCCGGTCGAAGTCTTCGCAGGTGATCCGCGCCAGGGACGCTAGCCGCGGAACCTGGTCGAGGATTTCCTGTCCAGAGCGCGCGGGCACGGCGCCGCGCCCCGGGACGATCTTCATGGAGATCGTTCCCCCCGTGAACAGCATGAGGACGGGCGGAAGCTCGGGCATGCGGCCGCGGATTATAGACGGAGCGAACTTAGCCTAGCGCACCGCGGCCGTCCGGGCCTCGCCCCGCTCGGGGACCGAGCGGACGATCCCGCGCGCAAGAAGCGTGCAGATCGCCTCGGCGACCTGCGCGTCCGGGTGCGGAATGTCTTCCAGGGCGGAGGCGACGGTGATGCCGCTCTTCGATCGCGCGAGAACGTCGAACTCGACCGGCCGCAGCGTCTGCCCGTGCAGCCGGACCCGCGCGTCGTCGGCCAGCTCGATCCTCGTCTTGGCGCCCGGGAGCAGCCCCTCCCACCGGGCCCATTCGTCGAGGGACACGAGGCCGTCCATCAGCACGGTCGAGGTCGCGACCGCGATCGTCGCCTCGGACACGCCGCCCTCCCGGGGCATCACGCGAAACGTCGCATCGGCCCATCCGAGCATGCGGAACAGTGCCTTCGTCCCGCGGGCGGTCCCCGCGGCGGCGTCGACGATCCGGCCGCCGACGAATTCGATCCGCCCCTCGTCGTCCGGCCTTCGGAGCTCCA
>JAYUCM010000241.1:0-3846 GCA_043740355.1 Acidobacteriota bacterium
CACCATGAACGGCGGGGAGGCGAGCTACGCCGGTGCGGGTGCAGCCTGTCCTGCTATCACCTCACACGTGACGAACAACGCCTGTCCCTGACCCCAGGCGCGTGCTAACCTCCTCGGTTCGACCCGTTGCTTCGACCAAGGAGAGCACCAAGCCATGCCCGAATTCATCTTCACGATGAAGGATCTTCGCAAGACCGTCCCGCCGAAGCGGGAGATCTTGAAGGGGATCTGGCTGTCGTTCTATTACGGCGCGAAGATCGGCGTGCTCGGCCACAACGGCGCCGGCAAGTCGTCCCTGCTCCGCATCATGGCGGCGGAGGACGATCAATTCACCGGGGAGGCGTTTCCGGGCAAGAACGCCACGGTGGGATTTCTCGCCCAGGAGCCCAAGCTCGACCCGGCGAAGTCGGTGCTGGGAAACGTCGAGGAAGGCGTCGCGAAGCAGAAGAGCATCGTCGACCGCTACAACGCGTTGATGGAGAACTACTCGGACGAGACGGCGGACGAGGCCGCCAAGCTCCAGGACCAGATCGACCACCAGAACCTGTGGGACCTGGACACGCACCTGGAGATCGCGATGGACGCGCTGCGCTGTCCGCCCGGAGACGCCGACGTGGCCACGCTCTCCGGCGGCGAGCGGCGCCGCGTCGCACTGTGCCGCCTGCTCCTCCAGAAACCCGACCTTCTCCTGCTCGACGAGCCGACGAACCACCTGGACGCTGAGTCGGTCGCGTGGCTCGAGCGGCACCTGAAGGAGTACCCGGGCACCGTCGTCGCGATCACGCACGACCGCTATTTCCTCGACAACGTCGCGGGATGGATCTTGGAGCTCGATCGCGGCGCGGGGATCCCGTGGGAGGGGAACTACTCATCGTGGCTCGACCAGAAGTCGCGCCGCCTCGCCCAGGAAGAGAAGGCCAGCTCCGCCCGTCAGAAGACGCTGGAGCACGAGCTCGAATGGGTCCGCATGGCCCCCCGCGCGCGGCACGCGAAGAGCAAGGCGCGCATCACGGCGTACGAAGACCTGCTCCGCCAGGACTCCGAGAAACGCACGGAGCAGCTGGACGAGATGTACCTCCCGGCCGGGCCGCGCTTGGGCGACGTCGTCGTCGAGGCACAAGGGGTCCGCAAGGGGTACGGCGACAACCTGCTCATGGAGAACCTTTCGTTCAGCCTGCCGCCGGGCGGCGTCGTCGGGGTGATCGGTCCGAACGGGGCGGGGAAGACGACGCTCTTCCGCATGATCGTCGGTCAAGAGAAGCCCGACGCCGGGACGCTGCGCGTCGGAGAGACGGTCGTCCTGTCCTACGTCGATCAGAGCCGCGACGTCTTGGACGGCGACCAGAACGTCTGGCAGGCGATCTCGGAGGGACACGACCTCATCGCGCTCGGGAAGCGCGAGGTTCCCAGCCGGGCGTACGTCTCGTGGTTCAACTTCAAGGGGTCCGATCAGCAGAAGCTGGTGCGCGACCTCTCGGGCGGCGAGCGCAACCGCGTGCACATGGCGCGGATGTTCAAGCGCTCCGGCAACGTGTTGCTGCTTGACGAGCCGACGAACGATCTCGACGTCGATACGCTGCGCACGCTCGAGGAGGCGATCCTCAATTTCGCCGGCTGCGCCGTCATCATCAGCCACGACCGTTGGTTTCTCGACCGGATCGCGACCCACATCCTCGCGTTCGAGGGGGACAGCCAGGTGGTCTGGTTCGAAGGCAACTACCAGGAGTACGAGGCCGACCGGAAGCGGCGGCTCGGCGCGGAGGCCGACCAGCCCCACCGCATCAAATACCGGAAACTCACCCGCTCCTAACAACGAAGGGGACGCTCCCCTTTTTCTGACAAAGCTCCTCGGATCCCGCTTTGATCAGAAAAAAGGAAGTGTCCCCTTCTTAGGAAAAGGGGAGTGTCCCCTTTTTTAGCTGGTCGGCTGATCGAGCTTGGTCGCGGTGAGCCAGGTTTTCCCGTCCTGCTCGCTGACGGTGCCGGTGGCGACGACGTTCTTCTCGCCCTTGCACATGTGGCCGAACTCCTCGGCCAACGCGTTCTTCACGAGGTAGTACTCGACGGATTTCCCGCCCTCGTCGGCGACGATGACGTTCTGGCACGCCTTCGCGTCGGCCTTCTGGAGCGAGCACTTGGCGCAGACGATCTTCCCGGTGACGGTGACGGTCTTCGCTTCGTCGCCGGCGACGGCGAAGCCGACGAGCGTGGCAACCGCCACGAGGGCGATCAGGAGACGGAGGATCTTCATGCGAAACTCCTTCGAGCGGCACAAAGCACGCCGCCGGGTTGTGAGGATTCGGCGAAGTCTAGCGCGCTTCCTGGCGCCGCGCGATATTCGTCCTTGACGCTACGGAGCATCTGGGGCACTTTGCCGGAGGACACTTCGATGCGCGAAGCTTCGCTCCAAACCGTTCAACACGTGATCGACCGGCTCGACGCATCGGTCAGGATGGGCGAGGTTCACGCGGTGACGAGCCACGTGAAAACCGCGCTGTGCGATCTGATCCGGGCGAAAAACCTCGAGATCCCGGAGCGGTTCGTCCGCCCCCTCAAGAACCATTACGCGCGCCGCCTCCTCTTTCGGAACGATGACCTCGGCTATACCGCGGTCGTCATGACCTGGGGTCCGGGACAGCGGACCGGCCTGCACGACCACGCCGGGATCTGGTGCGTCGAGGGCGTCGTCGCCGGGCAGATGAACGTCACGCGGTTCGACCTCGTCGAGACGTTGGGCGATCGTTTCCGATTCGCGCAGGTCGAAGAGGTCAGGGCCGGCGTCGGGTCGTCGGGGGCGTTGATCCCTCCGTACGAATACCACGTCCTCGCCAACGCCGTCCCCGACGGGGTGTCGGTCACGCTCCACATCTACGGGGGCGAGATGGACCATTGCAGCATCTTCGAGCCGCAGGCCGACGGCCTGTGGGAGCGGTGCCAGAAATCGCTCGGCTACGACGACTGACGGCCAACACCGCCGCTTGAAATCCCCCACGCCGCTGTCGATCCTCCCGGGCCTGGCCCTCGTCGTCGCGGTCGCGCTGGCGGCTCGCTACGCGCACGCATGGGTCCCGCCCGCGACCGGAAAGCTGGTCGGCGAGGTGATCTTCGCGGTGCTGTTCGGACTCGTCATCGGCAACGTGCTGCGGATCCCGAAAGCAGCGCAGCCCGGGATCAAGTTCGCCTTTCAGACGCTCCTGCGCGCGGCGATCGTTCTGCTCGGCGCGACGTTCTCATTCGCCGCCGCGCTGTCGATCGGGGGCCGTGCGCTGATCATGGTGGTCGTCCTGATGACCTTGGCGCTGATCACCGCTCACGCTCTCGGACGCGTTCTCGGGATTCCGGGAAAACTTGCGACGCTGATTGGCGTCGGAACCGCCGTGTGCGGCAACACCGCGATCACCGCGGTCGCGCCGGTCATCGGGGCCCGAGACGAGGAGACCTCCTTCGCCATCGGCGCCAACACGCTCTTCGGCACCCTCGCCGTTTTCGCCTACCCGATGCTCGGCCACGCGCTCGGCATGAGCGACGCGGCGTTCGGGACGTGGGCCGGCACCGCCGTCAACGACACCTCGCAGGTCCTGGCGACCGGGTTCGCCTTCTCCCCCGCCGCCGGCAAGGTCGCGACCGTCGTGAAGCTGACGCGCAACACGCTGATGGGCGGCGTGATCATCCTGATGGGACTGCTCTACGCGGGCCGGGGCCAAGGAACGGCCGGATCGCTGTGGTCCCGGCTGCGCCAGTCGGTGCCCCCGTTCGTGCTAGGCTTTCTCGGGATGTGCCTTCTGAACACGCTGGGCCTGGTCGCCTGGGCGTCGGATCGCCTCGGACGCGATCTCGCGGTGGACG
>JAYUCM010000242.1:0-9300 GCA_043740355.1 Acidobacteriota bacterium
GGGAGCGATGGCGTACGAGGACGGCGTCCGCCACATTCCCGCGGTCGCCATTTCGCCCGAGGACGCCGAGCTCATCCACCGGTTTCTCGTCGCCGGCGAAACCGTGACGGTCGCATTGACGACGTCTTGCAAAAACCTCACCGACGTGGAATCGGCCAATGCGGTCGGCGAGATCCGCGGCAGCGAGGCGCCGGACGAGGTCGTCGTGATCGGCGGGCACCTCGACTCGTGGGACGTCGGCACCGGCGCGCAGGACGACGGCGCGGGGTGCACGATCTCGATGGAGGCGCTCCGGCTGATCCGGTCCCTCGGCTTGAAGCCCAAGCGCACGATCCGGGCGGTCCTGTTCACCAACGAGGAAAACGGCCTGCGCGGCGGCAAGGCGTACGCCGAAACGCACGCGGCAGAGCTGGCGAAGCACGTCGCCGCGATCGAATCCGACTCGGGAGGCGCGCGGCCGCTGGGGTTCGGGGTGAACGCGGGCCCTGGCGGAACGGATGTCGTGAAGAAGCTCGCGGCGCCGCTCGCCCCGTTCGCCGCGGATGACGTGCAAGAAGGCGGCGGTGGCGCGGACATCTCGTCGATGGCGACGGCGGGCGTACCGCAGCTGGGCCTGCGACAGGACGGCACGCACTACTTCGACATCCATCACACGATGGCGGACACGCTCGACAAAGTGGACGCTCACGACCTGGCGATGAACGCGACCGCGATGGCGGCGATGGCGTGGCAGCTCGCCAACCTCGATCCTCCGCTCGCGCGCTTCGTTCCGCCCAAGACCGAGGACACCACCAAGCCTCCGGGCATCCGCCGTTAGGGAGCATTCCCCCTTTTTCTTACAAGGCTCCCCGGATACCGCCTTGATAAAAAAAAGGGGGAATGCCCCCGAGCAGGTCACGCGCGGCGATCGGTGTCGCCGTTTCGCGCAGCCCGTGTCGCTGCGCGAGGCGTCCGACGATCGCCTCCGCCGACTCCCCCGCGTCCCGCAGCTCGCGCAGCGTGACGCCGAGATGCCGCTTCGAAAGACGCGCGCCGTCGTCGCCGAGAATGAGGGGAACGTGCGCGAACGCAGGAGGTGACGCGTCGAACGCGCGATAGAGCAGAAGCTGCCGGACCGTCGACGCGAGCAGGTCTTCTCCCCGGACGACTTCGCTGATCTTCATCGCGATGTCGTCGACGACGACCGCGAGCTGGTAGGCGGGGACGCCGTCGGCGCGGCGTACGACGAAATCACCGATCGATCCAGGCTCGGCCTGGTAGCATCCCCGCACCCGATCCGTGAACGAGGGAACACCAGCGGGATCGACCCGAAATCGCCACGCGGGAGCAGCTCCCGAAGCGAACCGGCTCGCGATCTCGCTTCGCGGAAGGTCGCGGCAGGTCCCGGGGTAGCGCGCTTCGTCCCCAGGCGCCTGCGGGGCGCTTGCGGCGGCTTGGATGTCCTTGCGGCTGCAGAAACACGGGTAGACCCTGCCGTCGGCCCGAAGCCCTTCGAATGCGGCGTCGTACCGCTCGCCGCGCTCGCTTTGCGCGTACGGCGCGTACGGACCGCCGAGGTCGGGCCCTTCGTCCCAATCGAGGCCGAGCCAGCGGAGGTCGCGGAGGATCCCCTCCGCGCTGCCGCGCACGACGCGCGGCCGGTCGAGATCCTCGATGCGCATGACGTAGGCGCCCCCTCGCGCACGGACGGAAAGCCACGCGAGCAGAGCCGTGGACGCGTTCCCGAGATGGGTCGTCCCGGTGGGGCTCGGTGCGTAGCGGCCGCGGGGGGTCATCGCGCCGGGCCCCGCCGCCGTGGGGCGGCGGGCGCGTCCTCTCGTCGCTTTTCCGGGGTGCTTGCCTGACCGCACCCGGCGCCCCACATTGCCTGTATGAGACGACAGGGCAGCAGCTTCGGCTTCGTGATCATGTTGGTGGTCCTCGCGGTGATTTTTTACCTCGCGATGAACAACTTCAAGACGGTCGCCCCGGAGGCCATGGAAATCCAGAAGCACAACCGGTCCCGCAGAGCCGGCCAGGAGGTCCAGCCCGAGAGCTTCGAGCCGAAGGCCACCTCGACCTCCGCCTCCGCCGATGCGTGGACTCCCACCCCGCCGTCACGCCCGAGCCTGAGCACGATGGACCAACGTACGTCCGACCACTCAGCCGCCGTGAAGGACGCCCTCTCGCAGGCCGACTGAACCGCCGGTTAGAATGCCGCCTTCCCCGGCCGCTCGTTCTGCGGTCGCGGTATTTGCGAGGCGGTCATGCCGAACGGCATCGTCGACGTTCCGGTTCCGAGAAACGAGCCCGTTCTGGGCTACGCGCCGCAAAGTCCGGAACGCGCGCAGCTTTCCGACACGCTCGCCTCGTTGTCGCGTCGGACGATCGAGATCGCGCCGGTCATCGGCGGCCGCCGCGTCCGGACCGGCGACACCGCAACGTCGGTCAAGCCCCACGACCACAAGCACATCCTCGCGACGTGGCACAAGGCGGGCGGCCACGACGTGAAACGAGCCATCGCC
Organism: Acidobacteriota bacterium; assembly: GCA_043740355.1. Taxonomy (GTDB): domain Bacteria; phylum Acidobacteriota; class Polarisedimenticolia; order Polarisedimenticolales; family DASRJG01; genus DASRJG01. The sequence goes on from JAYUCM010000242.1 coordinate 2,505, forward strand.
GCCGCGCGCGAGGCGCACCCCGCGTGGTCGCGGATGCCTTGGGAATCCCGCGCCGCGATCTTCCTCAAGGCAGCCGATCTTCTCGCCGGTCCGTGGCGCATGAGGGTGAACGCCGCGACGATGCTCGGCCAGAGCAAGACCTGCCACCAAGCCGAGATCGACGCCGCCTGCGAACTGATCGACTTCTTCCGCTTCAACGTTCACTTCATGCGGGAGATTTACGCGAAGCAGCCTGCCTCGGCGCCGGGCATGTGGAACACGATGGAGTACCGGGCGCTCGAAGGGTTCGTCTTTGCGGTGACGCCGTTCAACTTCACCTCGATCGCCGGAAACCTCCCCACGGCGCCCGCAATGATGGGAAACACGGTCGTCTGGAAGCCCGCGTCGGCGGCGGTTTACTCGGCGTGGTTCCTGATGGAGCTGCTCCAGGAGGCGGGCCTACCCCCGGGCGTGATCAACTTCGTCCCCGGGTCCGCGGGCACCGTCGGCGATCCGGCCCTCGCCAGCGAGGAGCTCGCCGGGATCCACTTCACGGGCTCGACCGAAGTGTTCCAGGGGATGTGGCGGACGATCGGCGCGAACATCGCGCGCTACAAGGGGTACCCGCGCATCGTCGGCGAGACCGGCGGCAAGGACTTCGTCTTCGCCCATCCCACGGCGAACGTCGACGCGCTCGTGACGGCGCTGGTGCGCGGCAGCTTCGAGTTCCAGGGGCAGAAGTGCTCCGCGGCGTCGCGAGCGTACATTCCGGCGTCGCTCTGGCCTCGGGTCGAAAAGGGCCTCAAGGAGCAGGTCGCCGAGATCGCGGTCGGCGACCCCGCCGATTTCCGCAACTTCATGGGTGCCGTGATCGACGCCGCCGCGTTCAAGACGATCAGGGGGTACATCGATCTCGCCAAGCGGTCGAAGGATGCCACCATCGTCGCCGGCGGCGGCTGCGATGCCCGGAAGGGTTACTTCATCCAGCCGACGGTGGTTCGCACGAAGCGCCCGGACTTCCGGTTGATGCGCGAGGAGATCTTCGGCCCGGTCCTGACCGTGTTCGTCTACGCCGACAAGAGGCTCGACGAGACGCTGGCCCTGTGCGACACGGGATCCCCGTACGCGTTGACCGGCGCGATCTTCGCAGAGGACCGCTACGAAATCGTGCGCATGGCGGACGCGCTCACGCACGCCGCGGGGAACTTCTACATCAACGACAAGCCCACCGGCGCCGTCGTCTCACAGCAGCCGTTCGGGGGCGGCCGGGCTTCGGGGACCAACGACAAGGCCGGGAGCTACCTCAACCTGCTCCGCTGGACCAGTGCCCGCGCCATCAAGGAAACCTTTGTCCCCGCGACCCACTTCGGCTATCCGTTCCTGAAATAGCTTCCTTTGGCGGGCTTTCGTCGCGAGCGACCTCCCTTGGCTCCAGAATTAACAAAAAAAAGCCCGGCTGTTCCCTTGCCCGGGCACGATTCGTACGGCAGCATGTGACCGACTCGAATTCTTTATACAAAATAGGGAGCGCGATGAATCGGGAAGAACGGGCGGCGGGCGGTATCATCGTCGGAGAGGCGGTTTCGACCATGACGTCCTCGAAGGAGCTGCTCGACCGCGACCGCAAAGCGGAGCACATCCGCTTGGCTCTCGAAGAGCGCATGCAGTTCGCCTCCCGCGCTTTCGACCGGTGCGTCTTCGACCACGATGCGCTCCCCGATCTCGACTTCGACGCGATCGATCTCTCGGTCGACTTCCTCGGCAAGCGGCTCCGGGCACCGCTTCTGTTGTCGTGCATGACCGGAGGCACCGAGATCGCCGCCCGCATCAATCGGAACCTCGCGGAGGCCGCGGAATCGCGCGGTGTCGCGCTGGGCGTCGGCTCGCAGCGCAAAGCGCTCGAAGACCCGTCGCAAGCGTCGAGCTTCGAGGTGCGCGGCGTCGCTCCGACGATTCCGCTTCTCGCGAACCTGGGCGCCATCCAGCTCAACTACGGCTACGGCGTCGAGCATTGCCGCCGCGCGGTCGCGATGATCGGCGCGGACGCTCTCGTGCTCCACTTGAACCCGCTCCAAGAGGCGATCCAGCCCGAAGGCCAGTGCGATTTCGCGGGCCTCCTTCCGAAGATGGCCGAGGTCGCCGGCCAGCTCGAGGTTCCGGTGATCGCGAAGGAAGTCGGCAGCGGGATCTCCGAGTCCACCGGGAGACGGCTCGCCGGAGCGGGGATAAGAATCCTCGACACCGCCGGCGTCGGCGGGACGAGCTGGGCGCGGATCGAGGCGCAGCGGGCCCACGACCTCGAAACGGGCGAGCTCTTCGCGGGTTGGGGGATCGCCACACCCGATTCGATCCGGCAGCTCCGGCGCATCGACGGCGTCACGATTATCGGCAGCGGAGGGCTGCGCAGCGGCGTCGACGTCGCTAAGGCGATCGCCTTGGGCGCCGATCTCGCGGGCCTGGCGCAGCCGTTTCTGGAGGCCGCGATCGAGTCGGCCGAGCAGGTTGGTCGACGCATCGATCGCATCGTTCACGAACTGAAAATCGCCATGTTCTGCCTATCGTCGCGCACCGTGTCCGACTTGAAGTCGGTCCCGATCCGCATGGAGACCGGACGATGAGCAAGCTAAAGGCCGTTTCACCCGACGCCGCCTCGATGCGGGAAGATACGATTCGCTCCCTCGTCGACGGCAGCAAGCGGTTCCACGAGCTCCAGGGCGACTATCTGGCCACCGAGGCCGCGGCGATCCGGCGGGAGGCGCTCGAACGGATCTGCGGGGTTCGCCTCGACGCCATCGGCCACCACTCTTTCGATACCACCCGGGCGGCGGAGCGCAACTGCGAGAACATGATCGGCGTCGCGCAGATCCCGATGGGGATCGTCGGCCCGCTGACCGTGCGCGGTGAGCACATCGACGGTGACGTCTGGGTGCCGATGGCCACGACCGAAGGGGCGCTTCTCGCCAGCATCAACCGCGGCTGTGCGGCGATTCGCCTCGCCGGCGGCGCCGCCGTCCACGTCGACGACGTCGGAATGACGCGCGCCCCGGTCTTTCGTGCCGGGAGCCACCGCGAGACACGGGCGTTCCTCCGTTGGGTGAAGGATCACGACTCCGAGATCCGCGCCGTCGCCTCCGGGACGAGCCGATTCCTCGAGCTGACCGAAGTTCGGCCGTACACGTTCGGGACGTCGATCTTTCTCCGATTCCGCTTCACGACCGGCGACGCGATGGGAATGAACATGGCCACCATCGCGTGCGACCGCATCGTCCGCGAGCTGATCGAGCCGCAGACGGGCGTTTCGTGCGTGGCGCTGTCGGGGAACTACTGCGTCGACAAGAAGGCCGCCTCGGTCAACTTCACCGAGGGACGCGGCAAGCGGATCCATGCCGAGGTCGTGCTCGACGCAGCGACGCTGAGGGACACGCTCAAGACGGACGCGGCGTCGCTGACCGAGGTGCAGTACCGCAAGAATCTCCTGGGTTCGATCGCCGCCGGGGCCATGGGCTACAACGCGCACTTCGCCAATGTCCTGTCCGCCATCTTTCTCGCTACGGGCCAGGATCCTGCGCACGTCGTCGGCGGCTCGACCGGCGTGACGTGCATCGAGCCTCGGGCGAACGGGGCCGTTTACGTCTCGATCTTCATCCCCGACGCCCCGTTGGGAGCGATCGGCGGCGGCACGTCGCTCAATACACAAAGCGAAGCGCTCCGGATCTTGGGAGTCGTCCCCGACCCCGACCGCCCGGGCCACGCGGCGATGCGGCTCGCCGAGATCGTGGGGGCCGCCGTGCTCGCGGGCGAGCTGTCCCTGATGGCGGCGTTCACCTCGAACGACCTTGCTCGGGCCCACGAGCGGTTGGGCCGCGGCGGCGCCACGGGCGGCGAAAGGGGAGCATGAGCGGGGAGGCCGCCGTCTCCGCCCCGGGTAAGACGATCCTTTTCGGAGAGCACGCGGCGGTTTACGGACACCCCGCGCTGGTCGCGGCTCTCGATCACCGCATGACGGTCACGGCGCGTGCGTCGGCTTCCTCGGAGCGCGGCACGCTGCGCCTCGAGATCCCCGCGCTGCGGATCGCCAGGACCGTCGCTTCGACGCACGCGGTGGACACCGTGACCGAGCCCGGCGACCTCGCGATCCTCGCGGTGACGATCGGCACCGCGGACATGGAGCCGCATCCCGCCGGCTTCCACCTCCTCGTCGAATCCGCGATTCCGTCGGGTGCGGGGTTCGGAAGCTCCGCGGCTCTGGCGGTCGCTGTCGTCGCGGCCTGCCGCCGTGCCTGCGGCGACGACATCGCGGCCGACGAGATCGCGCGACTCGCCGTATCGATCGAGAGGCACCAGCACGGGCGGGCCTCCGGGGTGGACGTGCAGGCGGTGCTGCGCGGCGGCGTGCTCATGTGCCGACGCTTGGACGACGGCGTCTTGGAGCGCGAAGAGCTTCCCGCTGCCGAGCGCCCGCTCGACGCGTTCCGCCTCTTCCACACGGGAGCGCCCAACGAGACGACCGGCGCGATGGTGGGCGCGGTGCGGCGCCTCTACGACCGCGAGCCGGCGCGTGTCCGCGAGGCATTCGCGTCGATCGAGGCGGCGACGCGCGACGGACGCGACGCCCTCGTGCGAGGCGACGGCGCCGCGCTCGTCCCGATCGTTCGGCGGGCCGAGGCCGCGCTCGAGGCGATCGGCGTGGTTCCCTTGGCGGTGCTCGAGTCGATTCGCGCGATCGAAGCGGATGGCGGCGCGGCGAAGATCTCGGGCGCCGGAGGGCTTACCGGCGCGGGCGCCGGGCTCGTGCTCGTCGTGCACCCCGACCCGGCGTGGCACGATCGCTTCGCGGCGCCCGCGGGGTGGATGTCGCACCACGTGCGTCTGGGCGCGGAGGGTTTGCGCGCGGAGCTCGCCGCGTGACCGGCAAGGCAACCGTCACCGCACCTTCCAACATCGCGTTCATCAAGTATTGGGGGGCGCGCGATCTCGAGCGGGTCGTCCCGATGAACGCTTCGATCTCGATGACGCTCACCGCGTGCGTGAGCCTCTCGACCGCCGCCTTCGCTTCGGGATCGGACGAGCCGGACCGCATCGAGCTCGTCGGCGACGACGGCTCGATCGTGGAGACACCGGCGTCCTTCCGCGAAAGGGCGTCGGCACACCTCGAGCGCGTGCGCCGCTGGGCGCGCCGGGGCGGGTCGTTCCGCGTGGTGACGCGCAATTCATTCCCCACCGGCGCGGGAATCGCCTCGTCGGCCTCGGGGTTCGCCGCGCTCACGATCTCCGCCACGAAGGCGCTCGGGCTCACGCTGTCGATTCCCGAGCTGTCGGATCTCGCCCGCATGAGCGGCTCGGGCTCGGCCGCGCGGTCGGTGCTCGGCGGCTACGTCGCGTGGTCGCCCCAGGGAGAAGGTGCCGAGCACGCGGTCGCGATCGCTCCGGCGTCCCATTGGGATTTGCGCGACGTGATCGCCCTCGTCGATCGCGGCGAAAAAGACGTCTCCTCGCTCGACGGGCACCGCGTAGCGGCGTCGAGCCCGCACTTCGAGGCCCGCCAACGGATCCTCCCGGAGCGTCTGGCCGCCGTCAGGCGCGCGATCGACGAACGCGACCTCGACGTTCTGGGTCCGGTCCTCGAGGAAGAGGCGATCGAGCTTCATCTGATCGCGATGTCCTCGAAGCCGCCGATTTTTTATTGGAAGCCAGGGACGGTGCAAGTCCTGGAACGGCTGCGCGGCTTGCGACGCGAAGGCCTCGACGCCTGGGCCACGATGGACGCGGGAGCGAACGTCCACGTAATCTGCACGCCCCAAGCCGAAGCGCCGGTCATCGCCGCCCTCACGGGGCTTTCCGGCGTGTGCGGCGTGCTCCTGGACGGGGTCGGCGACGGCCCTCGCGAGGAACGGGAGCACCTTTTCTGATGGCGCGCCCGCTCGTTCTCGTGAAGCTCGGCGGAAGCTTGATTACCGACAAGGCGCGTCCCCGCGTCGCGCGGCACGCTGCGATCCGGCGCCTCGCCCGGGAGCTGGCGGCCGTAGCGAAGAACCCCCGCTCTCCGCGGCTCGTCGTGGGCCACGGAAGCGGCTCGTTCGGACACGCGGCGGCCGCAAGCGGCGGCCTGATCCCGGGCGCGGACGCGACGCGCCGCCTCGACGCGATCGCGCGCACGCAGCGGGCCGCCGCCGATTTGCATCGCATCGTCATCGCGGCCTTGGCAGTGGCCGGGGCGCGGCCGTTCTCGTTCGCGCCATCCAGCTTCCTGTATGCCGCTGGCGGACGGGTCACGGACTTTTTCGCCGAGCCGATTTTCGCGGCGCTCGACCTCGGGCTCCTGCCGGTCGTCTACGGCGACGTCGTTCTGGACGCAAGACGCGGTGTGGTCATCGTCTCGACCGAAGAGCTGTTCCAGGTTGTCGTCAAGGAAGCCGCGAGGCGAGACCATCCGGTCTCCCGCGCGGTGTGGCTCGGAGAAACCGACGGCGTTCGCGATCGCGACGGGTGCACGATCGCACGCCTGTCTGCCGCGGAAGCACAGCGCACCGCGCGCCGTGTCACGGGCGCCTCCGGGGTCGACGTCACGGGCGGCATGACGCTAAGACTGCGCACGGCGGGAGCACTCGCGAAGGCGGGCGTCGCATCCGCTATCGTCGACGGGCGCAAGGCCGGAGCGATCGCGTCCGCGATCGCGGGGCGCGGGACGGGTGGCACCCGGGTGGATCCTTGGTGAGGGCGATGGCGAATCTCGACGATCTTCTTCTCAAGACCAGCCGCACCTTCGCGCTGTCGATCCCGATGTTGCCGGAGCCCACCCGCCGTCACGTCAGCATCG
>JAYUCM010000243.1:0-3824 GCA_043740355.1 Acidobacteriota bacterium
GTCGAGCTGACGCTTCCGCCGGGGACGCTCGTCGCGGCCGAGCTCGAGCCAAACGCCGGACGATCCGGTATGCCGACCTGGATCTGGGCCGCGCTGGGCGTTGTGGCGATCGTGACCGTGTACTTCGTGTTCGGGCGCAGCGGATCGAACGTCGACGACGCCGTACCGTCGCAGCCGGCGCCGACAGAATCCGCGGCGATCGCTCCGCCCGCTGCGAGCGAGCCTCCGGTTACGAATGCGCCTCCGGTCGCGAGCGAGCGTCCGGTTGCGAGCGAGCCACCCAGGACCCTTTCCACTGTTCCCGGGCCGTCGCAAAATCGCGCCGACAACTCGAAGCTGGTCCACAACGCACTCACGGTCCCTGCACCGAAGAAAACAACCGATCGCCTGCCGAAGACGCCCCTCGCCGCGGTTCCGACGTCCCAGCCTCCCGTCGTTCCCCCCGCGGCCGTCGCAACCGCGAAATCCGAGCCTCCCAAGACCGAACCCAAGACCGAGCCTGCCCCTCCTCCTTCCGCGCTCGACGACAGCGTCGCGGGGGTCGAGACCGTTCCGGATGTCGCCACACCCGTCCCCACGACGACGATCGCGCCAGGCACTCTGATCCCGCTCGACGAGGCCGACACGGTTCCGGCCTCGCTGACCCACGAAGTCCCGGCCTACCCGGCGCAAGCGAGACAGATGCGGCTTTCCGGCGCTGTCCTGATGAACGTGCTCGTCAACGAGACGGGAACGGTCGATCAGGTCGTGCTCGTCTCCGGCGTCCCGGGCGCCGGCGTGAACGACGCCGCGATGCGCGCGGCCCGGTCGTGGACCTACCGCCCGGCGACGAAGAACGGCGTTCCGGTCAAGGTTTGGAAGTCGGAGAAGATCGTCTTCAAGCTGTAGCGTCGTCCTCCAGCCTCGCTCTCGCTCAACCAGAGGGATAACATCCCGGGCGCTGTGCTCCGGGCCCTCCTTCGCGTCGTTCTCCCGTTCGGTCTCCTGACCGCCGCCGTCGCATGCGCGCGGCCGCCGGCCCCGGTTGGCCTGGCAGGCACGACGCCGCAACGAATCGTCTCCCTCACGCCTGCCCTGACGGAGATCCTCTTCGCGGTGGGCGCGGGCGATCGCGTGGTCGGCGTCACGCAGTACTGTGATTTCCCGCCCGCGGCGAAAGCGAAGCCCAAGGTCGGGGGTTACGTGAACCCCTCGGTCGAGTCCGTGCTCGCGCTGAAGCCCGACCTCGTGATCGTCAGCCCCGGGCCTGGGAACCGCGACTCCGCCCTCGCGATGCAGCGCGCCGGCCTGAGGCTCGAGATCGTCCCCGCCGAGACCGTCGAGGAATCTCTCGCGGCGATCGAAGGCGTGGCACGCATCGTCGGGGTCGAGGCCGCAGGCCGCGACCTCGCGGCATCCGTCCGGGCGCGCCTCGACGCGGTCGTCAAGCGCGTTCTCTCGGCGCCGCGGGTGCGGACGTTGTTCTGCCTCCAGACCGACCCGATCATCGCCGCCGGGCGCGACACGCTACCGTCGCAGCTTCTCGAGCTCGCCGGGGGATCGAACGTCGTCGCCGCCGTGCGTTATCCGCGCCTCGACGTCGAAGCGGTTGCGGCGGCAAGGCCGGAGCTCATTCTCCAGGCGCGCATGGACCTCGCGAGCGGCGCTTCGCACGAAGAGGACGCCTTCTGGAAGCGATGGCCGGCGATCCCCGCCGTGGCGCGCGGACGCGTCGTCGTCCTCCCCGATGACCTCGCGCTCAGACCCGGGCCCCGTGTCGCCGACGCCGCCGAGGAACTGGCCGCGATCCTCCACGGCGAAGCGCCCGGTGCGGCGGCCCGATGACCCTTTTTGGCGCCTCGGAGCGCCGACTGGCCGGTTTGCTGATCGTCGCGGCGAGCGTGGTCGTCGCTTTCGGCGTCGCGGCGGGTGTCGGGTCGAGCGATCTCAGCCTCCACGACGTCCTTGCTGCGCTCTTGGGCGGCGGCGATGCCACGACGCGTGGAATCGTCATCGACTTTCGCCTCGCGCGTGTCCTACTCGCCGCCTGCGTCGGAGCCGCGCTCGCCGCTGCCGGAGCGTCGTATCAGGCGGTGCTGCGGAACCCGCTCGCCGATCCGTTCATCCTCGGTGTCTCGGGCGGCGCCGCCCTCGGCGCGGTGATCTACATCGCGTTCGCGCCGTCATCCTTGCTCGGCGGATCGATCGCCCGCCCGGCCGCCGCGTTCCTCGGAGCCGTCTTGACCCTCGTCGTGCTGTTCGGTCTCGCCCGCTTCCAGGGCCGTACGGAGACCACCGCGCTGCTTCTCACGGGTGTCGTCCTCAACGCGCTCGACTCCGCGATCATCCAATTCTTCGTCAGCGCCGGTGACCCGGCGCGATTTCAGGGGACGCTGTCGTACCTGATGGGCGCGATGAACGCGCCGTCGTGGCAAGCGTTGGGGATCGTCGCGGCCGTGACCGCCGCCGGTGGCGCGCTGCTCCTGGCGCACGCGCACACGCTCAACCTGCTGGCGCTCGGGGACGAGGAGGCCGCTCAGCTCGGCGTCGCGGTCGATCGCGCAACCTGGACCATCGTCCTCGCGGCGTCGCTTCTGACCGCCGCGGCCGTCGCGTTCGCCGGAATCATCGGCTTCGTGGGGCTCATCGTGCCGCATGCGATGCGCGCGCTGTTCGGCTCCGACCATCGGGTTCTCCTCCCGGCGAGCGCGTTGGGCGGCGCCGCGACGCTCATGCTCGCCGACGCCGCGGCGCGGACGTTCATCGCTCCGGCGGAGCTTCCGGTCGGCGTGGTGACCGCGCTCATCGGCGGCCCGTTCTTCTTGCTCCTCCTGATGAAGCGCCTGAGGGACGCGTGAGCGAGACGGCGCTCGCCATGGAGCGGCTCTCCTTCGCCTACGGACGGACGCCGATCCTCGCCGGACTCGACCTCTCCGTCGCGACCGGCACGATCACGGGAGTCCTCGGCCCGAACGGGAGCGGGAAGACGACGCTCGTCCGCCTCGCCTCGGCGGCGCTGCGCCCGACGGCCGGACGCATCGCGCTTTTCGGGACAGACATCGCGTCGCTGCCGACCCGCGAGCGGGCGCGACGCGTCGCCGTCGTCCCCCAGGAGACCTATCCCGTGTTCGATTTCACCGTCGAGGAGATCGTCAGGATGGGACGCGCTCCTCATCTGGGGCTCCTCGGCCTCGAGGCGCCGCACGATCGCAAGATTGCACGCGAGGCGATGGAGCGCTGCGAGGTGATCCAACTCGCGGCGCGCTCGTTTCGCGCGCTTTCGGGGGGCGAGCGGCAGCGCGTGATGCTGGCGCGCGCGCTGGCGCAGCAGGCGCGCCTGTTGCTCCTCGACGAGCCGACGGCGTTCCTCGACTTGAAACACCGGCTGGCGGTCTACGCGCTCCTCGGACGGCTTCACCGGGAGAGCGGCCTGACCGTCGTCGTCGTGAGCCACGACATCAATCTGGCCGCGCGCCACTGCGACCGCCTCGTGCTGCTGCGCTGCGGCGCGATCGCCTTCGACGGAACTCCAGCCGAGGTGCTCCGCCCCGATCCCATCCGCTCGGTCTACGAGGTCGAAGTCGAGGTGCGCACCGATCCATCGTCCGGGCGCCCGTTCGTCATCCCGCTGGCGCCCTCGGGTTCGTGACCCGCCCCGCCTTGACAGGCTCCCGCCCTCGCGCGTAACTTGCGACACGTTTCGCTTCGATCTTTATCAATCAACGCTCGTCGAGGGAAGCGGGTGAAAATCCCGCGCGGCCCCCGCCACTGTCAACGGGGACGCCTCGGGCACGCATCCACTGAACGTCAGTAGATCCTCAATCGGGGTCGGGCGTTTGGGAAGG
>JAYUCM010000244.1:0-23147 GCA_043740355.1 Acidobacteriota bacterium
CTGTCGGTGAGTCCGCGCGGTTTTCGTACGGTGTTCGGGTCGTGGTGCCGAAGCGGGGACTCGAACCCCGAAGAGCGTGAGCTCACTAGATCCTGAATCTAGCGCGTCTACCAATTCCGCCACTTCGGCAGGTGGGCCGCGTTACACTAGCAACCGTTTCCGCGCAGTGTCAAGGAATCCAGGAGCATCGATGCGCCCACAGCGAGCGGTGCGAACGCGCCGAGCCGCGAGCCGTCCCGTCGAACGTCCGGCGCCGATTCCCAAGGACGTGTTGCTCGGCGTCTTCCAACTCAACGCGAAGGGCGGGATCGTCGTTCCGTTCGATGCGCAAGACGGCGTGCCGCTTCCCGTCGCGACATCCGCGCGTAACGGCGCGGCAGTGGGCGATGCGGTCGTCGTCGCCGTCGTTCGCGCGGGACGAGGGGGCGCGGCCGAGGCGAAGGTGACCGAGGTTTTGGGGCCTGTCGAAGCGCCCGGGGTGGACGTGCAGGTCGTCGCTCGACGGCATGGGTTGCGGCGCGAGTTCCCGGAAGAAGTGCGCGTTGCCGCGGCAAAGATGGCGCGCGCGATCGCCCCCAAGGACCTGGCGGGGCGCGAGCGGTTCGACGATCCGCCGCCGGTGACGATCGACGGCGAGACCGCGCGCGACTTCGACGACGCCGTGTCCGTGGCGGAGCTTTCGGGCGGGGGATTCCGCCTCTTCGTGCACGTCGCCGACGTGTCGTTCTACGTGCGGCCGGGGGACACGATCGACGTCGAGGCGCAGGCGCGCGGGACGAGCGTCTACTTCCCGGACCGCGTCTACCCGATGGTCCCCGAGAGGCTGTCCGACGACCTCTGCTCGCTGCGACCGGGGGAAAACCGGCTGGTGCAGTCGGTTGTGATCGACTTCGATCGGAAAGCCGAAGTGGTCGGCACGCGCTTCGCCGACGGCGTCATCCGCTCCGTGGCGCGCTTGACGTACACGCAGGTGGCCGATCTGCTCGAAGGGCGCGGCGAGCGCACGCCGCTTCCCCGCGAGGTCGCGGCGATGCTGCGAAGCGCCGAGACGCTGCGCGACCGCCTCGAGACCGGGCGCAGAGCGCGCGGCAGCGTGGACTTCGATCTGCCGGCGCCGGCGATTCTTCTCGACGTCGAAGGGGTCATGACCGGCATCAAGATCGAGCCGCGGAACCGCGCGCACCGCATGATCGAGGAGTTCATGCTGGCCGCCAACGAGGCGGTCGCCACATGGTTGTCCGCTCACGAGGTGCCCTGTCTGTTCCGCATTCACGACAACCCGGACCCGCTGAAAATCGAGGGGCTCGCAGCTTTCGCGAAGTCGCTCGGCCTTACGTTGAAGTCCGGCCGCGAGGGGGTGCGTCCCGGCGACATCCAGCGCTTGCTCGACGACGCCGAGGGGCTGCCCGCGTATCCGGTGGTGACCCAGCTTGCGCTGCGCTCGATGAAACAGGCCCGGTACAGCCCCGAGGACAGCGGGCATTTCGGCCTGGCCGCGCCTCATTACCTTCATTTCACGTCGCCGATCCGCCGTTACCCGGATCTGGTCGTGCATCGCGCGCTGCGCGCGGCGCGGCACAAGGCGAAGCCGGCCCTGCGCGGCGATCTGACCGTGCTGGGAGAGTCCTGCTCGAAGCTCGAGCGCGAGGCCGAGGCCGCCGAACGCGAGCTGCTCGACTGGAAAAAGGTGAAGTTCCTGAGGGGGCGGGAAGGTGAGGCGTTTGCGGGCGTCGTGACGGGGGTGGCCCGGTTCGGCGTCTTCGTGCAGCTCGACGGCGGGATCGCCGAAGGGCTGGTTCGCATCGAGCGCCTCGGGCACGAGTGGTTCGACTTCGATCCCGTGCGCCACGAGCTGCGCGGATCGGCTTCGGGTCGCATCTATCGTCTTGGCGATGCGCTCCGCGTCCGCGTGGAGCGTGTGGACGCCGTGCTGCGCCGGGTCGATCTGGCGCCAATCGTGGAGCGCGAGCCCGCCCCTGCCCGCACGGGTCGTCCGGGCGGGCGCAAGGGGACTCGTTTGGGGCGGAAGAAATGAGCATAGGACGTCGCCGTGGTGTAACCTCGGACTGCACGAGAGGGTCGACTGATGAAGAACACCGCCAAGGGTCATATCGCCGCCGACATCATGACGAAGGACGTCATTTGCGTCATGAAAGATGCGGACCTCCGCGACCTCGCCAAGCTATTCCTCGCCAACGGAATCACCGGAGCGCCGGTGATCGATCGGGATGGGGATATCTGCGGCGTCGTCTCACAGACCGATCTTCTCTATTACCATCTGACGCGGGACGATGAGCTCGTCATGCCGTCCGACTTCTACCAGAGCGCGCGCGTCGAGGGGCGGCCGCTCGCCAAGGGGTTCCAGATCGAGGACGTCAACACGGCGACGGTCGAAGAGGTCATGACGCCCGTGGTGCACGCGGTCGTCGCGACCACACCGGTTTACGCCATCGCGAAGATGATGACCCAGCGGCACATCCACCGGGTGATCGTGCGCCAGGGGATGAAAGTCGCCGGGATCATCTCGGCGCTCGATGTCTTGCGGGTCTTCGGCGGGACCGAGAAGCAAAGGGCCGCGAAGCCGAAGGCAACCCGAAAACCAAAGGCAAAGACCCGTCCGAAGGTGAAGTCCGCACGCACGCGCAGGCGCCGCGCCGCCTGAGCCCCTGGGTCTCTTTGCCCCGCGGCGGGCCCGCCATTAGAATCTCCTCTCGCGTCCGGTCACGGCCACGATTTCGGCCCGAGGCGCGCGGGAGAGCGACCCATGGATCGTTGGTGGTCCGACGGCACCGAGACCGGGTCGAGGCTGTGGCAGGGAATCGTCGCCATCGCCGCGACCGGATGCCTGCTCGGCGTCGCGCAAAACGTCCTCGTCCGCAACGGTAATCCCAAGGGTGGGCTGGCGTGGAGCTACACGGCTCCCAAGCTCGATTCCTTGGAAGACATCGCCCCGGCCGCGGCTGACGGCAAACCAGGTGCAAGCAGCCCGCTTCCGCCCGACATGAACGATCCGCTGCAGCTCGGTGCCGCTGCCGCGAACGGCGTCACGGACATCCCCGACGTCGGGCGGCCGATTCAGATCCAGATCGCGAAGGTGAAGGCTCTCTTCGACGCGAAGGCCGGGACGATCATCGATGCGCGCGAGCCGGTCGACTACAAGGAGGGGCACATCCCCGGCGCGATCAACCTTCCCTACGACGAGGTCGTCACCGACCCCGAGCGGCTCGAGAAGTTCGATCCTGAAGGCAAGCCGATCATCGTGTACTGCGGCGGCGGGACGTGCGAGCTGTCGATGAACCTGGGCTTCGCCTTGGTCAACGCCGGCAAGAAGAAAGTGCTCGTCTTCATGGGCGGCTGGCCGGAGTGGTCCACGTCCGGATATCCGATCGCGAAGGGCGCGACGCCGGAAGGTGCGTGATGAGCGCCCTCGGCACGGTCTTTCTCCACCCGACATCGCGTCGCATCGCGCAGATCGTGGCGGGCCTGATCTTCCTCGCGGCGGCACTTCCGAAGATCGCCGATCTTTCCGGCTTCGCGGGTAGCGTCCACAATTTCCACCTGGAGGCGGTCATCCCGATGGCCGCGACGAACCTGCTCGCCATGACGATCCCGTGGGTCGAGCTCGTCGCAGGTCTGGCGCTGGTCGCCGGCGTGCGGCCGCGTGCGGGCGCGATCGTCTACACCGCGCTCCTCACGGTGTTCACGCTCGGGGTGATCCAGGCGATGGCCCGCGGCCTCTCGTTCGACTGCGGCTGCTTCGGCAGGACGGGCTCGGCGACGATCGGCGCCAAGAAGCTGGTCGAGAACCTCGCGATGATGGCGGTGGGCGTGATCGCGGCGGTCGAGCGCCGCTAAGCCCCGCAGGCCCCGCTTACTTCTGGATCTTGGCGAGGGCGCGGGCGAGCCGCGATTTGGTGCGCGAAGCCGCGTTACGGTGGATCACGCGGTGCTTCGCGGTGCGATCGACCAGCGCGACGGTCTCTTTCATCAGGCCCGTCGCCGCGGTCGCGTCTCCGGCCTGAAGCGCTTGAGACATCTTCTTCAGCTGGGTGCGAAGCCGGCTGGCGTGCGCGCGGTTACGGATGCGCCGCTTCTGATCCTGCCGGTTCTTCTTCAACGCGGACGCATGAGACGCCATGAAAGGTCTTCCTCCGAAAAGCCGCGCGATTCTAGATGCCCCAGGTCGCCAGCGTCAAGAGCCGCACCGCTCGGATCGCGAATCAGGGCTTTCCCAAGGATTGGAGACGGTCGCTCGCGATCCGGGCCTCGTCCGTTCCGGGGTACGTGGAGGCGACGAAGCGGAGCTGTTCGATCCCCTGGCCGATCTGATTGAGCTGCACGAAGGCCAAGGCCTTCTTGAGGTTGGCCGCTGCGGCCTTGTCGCTTTTAGGGTACTTCTCGAGCATGGCGTCGAACGCGTCGATGGCCACCTTGTAGCGCCCCTGGCTGAAGTTGCATTCGCCGATCCAGTACAGCGCGTTGTCGGCCAGCTCGGTGTCGGCGTAGCGCTCGGCGTATTCTTCGAAGCCCTGGATGGCCAGCGCGTAGTTCCCCTTGGAGAAATCGGCGTAGGCGGACGAGTACAGCGCGCTCGGACTGGGAGCCGAGCCCGCGGGCGGCGGCGTGCCGGCGGCGGCAGCCGCATCGGATCCTCCGGACGGAACCAGGGGAGACGTCGCGCGTCGCGCGGCGTCACGCGACGCCTGCACGTCCTGGGACAGCCGATCCACACGCGCGTTGACCTGGTCGACCCTATCGGCGGTCGCCGTCGTTTGGCGCACGATCTGGTCGAGCTGCGCCGTCAGGTCGGCGATCTCCGAGCGCTTGACGACGTCGTCGGCCCCGGCCCTGGATTCCTGCGCCGCGACCCTCTTGGCGAGCTCCGCCTGGGACTTCGACAGCGCGTCGAGCGAACGCTGCACGTCGGTGACGTCTTTTTGGAACGTGGCGAGCTGATCCGGCATGATGCAGCCCGTAGCCGCCAGGGTGAGCGAAAGCGCCGCCGCGGCGCGCGCGCTCCTCACGGTCTGATCGTGAACTCGGCGCGGCGGTTCTTCGCCCACGCCGTTTCGTCGTGGCCCGGGACTGCCGGCTTCTCTTCGCCGTAGGAGACCGCGACGAGTTGGCCGGCTCCGACGCCGGAGCCCGTCAGGTAGCTCTTCACCGCGGCTGCGCGGCGATCGCCCAGAGCGACGTTGTAGCCGATCGATCCGCGCTCGTCGCAGTGGCCCCCGATCTCGACGGTGTACGTGCCGTGCGCCTTGAGCCACGCCGCGTTCGCCTGCAGCGTCGCCGTGGCGTCGTCGTCGAGCTCGTTGCTGTTGTAGCCGAAGTAGATCGTGCGCAAGACGCCCTGGCGGTTGAGCTCGTCGATCGTCGATTCGCCGACGGTCGTCTTCTCCACTCCGGGCTGCGGGAAAGGCTCGGCGAGAGGCTGCGCGGGCTCCGCCTGCGCGCGCTCCTTCGGGGTCTCGGCCTCGATGCTCGGTGCCCTCGGGACGGTCTTCGGCTTCGCCTTGTTTTGGCAGCCCAGAGTGAAAAACGTCATCGCAGCGACGACGATGAACGCAACCGATCGGGCTCTGCGAGTTCTCATGGAGAGGCCACTCCTTGTTTTCGAGACCGAACGCGAGTCTATCGGCGGCTTGCGGTGGCCGCAACCCGATGCGCGTCTCGTCACGGCACGCGACGCGACCAATCCGGCGTGAAGCAGTCGCCGCCGCGGGTCAGCCGGCGCACGTCCGTGCCGTCCGCGCGCATCGTGTAGAGGTCGTACAGCCCCGCGCGGCTCGATGCGAACACGAGGTGCCGCCCGTCGGCGGACCAGCGCGGGTTTTCGTTGTTCCCTTCACCGTGGGTGAGACGCTGGGCCGCCCCGGTCGCCACGTCGACCACCGCGACGTCGAATCTCCCGTCACGGCGCGTCGCGTACGCGATCTTGTCCCCCTTGGGAGACCACGCAGCGGCATCGGCGTAGTCGTCCTCGGTCGTCACGCGATGCGCGTTCAAGCCCTCGGCATCCATGACGTAGATCTGCGGGGAGCCCGAGCGATCGGACGTGAAGGCGATCTCCCGGCCCTTGGGCGAGTACGACGGGCTCGTGTCGATCGCGGGGGAATTGGTCAGACGCACGCTCTTTCCGGCGCCGACGTCCAGGACGTAGATCTCGGAGTTCCCCGCCGCGTTCGACGCGTACACGATGAAGCGGCCGTCGGGAGACCAGTCCGGTGAGATGTTCATCGTGCCGCCGGCCGTCGTCGCGCGCGCGATGCGGCCGTCGCTTTCCAAGATGTCGATCGCGGGCGCGCCGGTGCGCCAGGACATGTACGCGAGCCGCTGCGCCACCGGGGACCAGGTCGGCATGAGGTTGATCGAGCCCGTCGAGGTGATCCGGCGCACGCGCTGCCCGTCGTAGTCCATCATGTAGACCTCCTTCCCCTTCCCGTGCTTCGAGACGAAGGCGATCCACGTGAGGGCGATCCCGGGCTGACCGGTCAGCTGCTGCACGATGTCGTCCGCCACCTGGTGCGCCACCCGGCGCACGAGCTCGACCGGGTTGCCGTAGCGCCGGTCGAACAACGTCGTCGCGGGAGTGGTGTTCAGCAGGCGCGCGCGCAAGTCCACGCGGCCGGAGGCAACGCTGAGCTTGCTCACCGCGACCGCAGCGGCGCCGAGACTCGCCCACTTCTCCGAATGGTGCTGTTCGGGCGAGGTGGCCGCCAGGGGATAGAGGGCGGGGTCGAGGATCTCGAAGTATCCGCTGTAGGCGAGATCGTCGCGGACGGTCTGGGCGATCTCGCGCGCCGTCGCTTGGAACTGCGGCTCGGCCGAAGGATCGGGGACGGCGATCTTGATCTTCGTGAAGCCGCTCCCCGAGATCACGCCCGTCAGCCCGCCGGGCTTTTGCGGCGGCTCGCCCTGCGCGCGCGGACCGATCGGCACGGCGAGGGCCGCGAGGAAAAGGGAAGCCACGGTGCAGAGGGTCGAGGCGGAGCGGCGCATCGCGTTCTCCGGGAAGCTCAATGGGTTTCGAGGCTGAGATCGAAGCGCATGGTGACGGGGATCGAGTCCTCGGTCCAGCTCGGCGGGACCGCCGGGAGCGGCGAGGCCTCGATGACCGCGCGTTGCGCCGATCGGTCGAGGCTCGGGATGCCGCTCGATTGGAGGACGCGGAGGTTGCTCGTCGTTCCGTTCCGCGCGATGTCGAACGTGATGACGACGGAGGCGGTCCCCTGCGCGTCCTCGAGGTACGGCTTGGCCCACGCGGATTCGAGAGCGGCCTTCACCGCCGCGCCATACCAGCCGAGAGACGAGTCGCCTCCGCCGAGAGTCGCGGTGACGGCGCCGCCCACCGCTCCCGGCTTGGCGTCCGGCGGAGCGTCGGTGGCGCCCCCCTTGGGCGCGGCGGGCGCCTCGGGCTCCGGCGCCCGTTCCGGCTGCTTCTGCGGAGGCTTGACCGGCTTGTCCTTGGGTTTCGGAAGCGGGACCTCGCGAACCGCGTGCGCCTCCTTCGGAGCGGGCGGCGGCGCGGGCGCGGGGTTGACCGCAGCCGAAGCCGGGGCTGCCGCGCGTGGCGCGGCTGCGACGGCCATCGGTCCGGCGAGCGCGACCACCATGTTGTCGTCGATCGGCGGGGCGCGATGACGGGTCGCCGGGACCACGAGGACCGCGGCGAGCAGCGCTCCGTGCACCGCGATCGATCCGGTCACGGAGCGCGCGAGCCGCGAGCGCACCCCCCGGAACGAGACGACGACGCGCACCCGCGGCAGCGCCGTCATCGCGGCGGACCGGGTGGAGCCCCCATGGGGACCGTCACGAGGGCGACGCGGGTGACGCCGGCCTTGCGGATGAGGTCCATGACGTGCAGGACCTCACCGTAGGGGATCAGCTTGTCGGCGCGCAGGAAGACGGTCTCACCGGGTGAGCCGGAGACCAAGGCCTTCATGCGCTGAGCGAGAAGGTCGGGGTGGACCGGTTGATCGTCCAAGCGCAGGCGGCCTTCGCGGTCGAGCGAGACGACCGTGCGCGGATCCTTGATGTCCTTCGCGGTCTCCGTCGAGGGAAGATCGAGCGGGATGCCCTTCTGCAGCATCGGCGCCGCGAGCATCGAGATGATCAGGAGCACGAGCATGACGTCGACCAACGGCGTGATGTTGATCTCGGCGAGAGCGCGATGGCGACCCGAGCGCCCCCCGCCGTTTCCGAGCGCGGCACCCACGTCAGCTCCGCCGGCCGAGGACCCGATGGACCATGTCCGCGCTGAACTCGTCCATGCCGGCCTCGAACAACCGGAGCTGCCGCATGAAATGGTTGTAGCCGATCAACGCCGGGATCGCGGCGGCTAAGCCCGCGGCTGTCGCGACCAGGGCTTCCGCGATCCCCGGGGCGTAGGCCTGGAGCGAGGCCGTCCCCGTGACGCCGATGCCGTGAAACGCGTTCATGATCCCCCAAACGGTGCCGAACAAGCCGATGAAGGGCGTGGCTCCGGCCGTCGTCGCGAGGAACCCGAGGCTGCGCTCCAGCTCGGTGACTTGGACCGAAGCGTTCTTGCGCAGCACGCGGTCGAGGGCCGAAACGGTTGCGGGATCGGCTCCTTCGGGCGGGGGAGGGTTCAACGAGATTTCGCGGAACGCCGCCCGGAACAAGTGGGCGAGCGGGCTCGCCACGAGTGTCGTCGTCGCGTCCTGGATCGCGGCCAACCCCCCTCCCTTCTTGAATCGCTCGAGGAAGGCGTCGGATTCCCTTTGCGCGCGCCCGAACGCGCGCCACCTCTCGGCCATGATGGCCCAGGATGTGACCGAGAAGCCGAGCAGGACGACGAGGACGAGCTTCGCCATCGGCCCGGAGCCCATGACGAGGCCCCAGACGTCGAGTCCAGTTTGGGATGCGCCGACGATCGTCAACACGCCCGAATGGTACACCGTGTTATCCTCGCGCTCCCGAAACGGCCTCCCTCGAGCGCACCCCATGCTCAAGACGCTGCGCATCCGCAATCTCGTGACGATCGAAGACCTGAGCGTCGCGTTCGGTCCGGGATTGAACGTGCTCACCGGAGAAACGGGCGCGGGCAAATCGATCGTCGTGGACGCGCTGGGCCTCGCGACCGGCGAACGGGGCGACGGCGCACTCATCCGAGCCGGCACCGATAGGGCCGTGATCGAGGCGGCGTTCGAGCTTGCGCCGCGCGGGCCGCTGGCCGCGCTCCTCGTCGCGCGCGGCCTCGATGCCTTAGGAGAGGATCTGGTCGTTCGCCGGGAGCTGGCGGCTTCGGGGTCGGGGCGCGTGCTCGTCAACGGCTCGCCCGCAACGGTGGGCGTGCTGCGCGAGATCGGCGAGATCCTGGTGGATCTCCACGGCCAGCACGAGCATCAGGGCCTTCTCGGACCGGAGCGGCACCTCGAGCTTCTCGATGCCTTCGGTGGACACGACGACGAGCTGCAGACCGTGGCCGCGGCGCACCGGAGCGCGGTCGAAGCGGACGCGCGGCTGACGCGCCTCGTCGAGCTGGGACGCGAGGGTCGCGCGCGCGCCGATACGCTGCGCGAGACGCTCCGCGAGATCCGCGGACTCGACCCGAAGCCGGGGGAGCTCGACGTGCTGAGACGCGATCGCACGGTTCTCCAGAACGGCGCGAGGATCGCGGAGCTGCTCGACGGGGCGATCGCGCAGCTGGACGAAGGCGACCGGCCGGCGGTCGCGTCGGTTCACGCGGCGGAACGGCACGTCGCCGAGCTGGGCCGCATCGACCCGGCGCTGGCCGCGTCGGCCCTGCAGCTTGCGTCCGCGCGCCTCGAGCTCGAGGACGTGCGCGATACGCTCGCCGCCTATCGGGACCGCGCCGACTTCGACCCGGCGCGCCTCGAGACGATCGAGTCCCGCCGCGCCGCTCTCGAGCGGCTCCTCCTCAAGTGGGGGCCCACCGAGGACGACGCGCGTAACGCCGCCGACCGGGCGGAGCGCGAGCTCGCCACGATCGACAACCTCGACGTCGAGCTTGCCGGTGCCGAACGCGAGGTCGCCGCCGCGCGCGCCGGCTACGAACACGCCGCACGGGTGCTTTCCAAGCGGCGGACGGCTGCTGCCGCGCGCCTCGGTCCCGCGGTCGAAGCGGAGCTGAAACCTCTGGCCTTCGGGAAGGCGCGATTCGAAATCGCCCTCGCGCCGTCGCGCGGGGCCAAGGGAGAGCAGGGCGACGGTCGCGTTCCATTCCACCCGGCGGGGGCCGAGCGCGCGGAGTTCCTCCTCGCCGCGAACCCCGGTGAGGCCGCCCGGCCGATCGGAAGGGCGGCGTCGGGCGGTGAGCTGTCCCGGCTCATGCTCGCGCTCCACGTCGTTCTGGAGGCCGCCCCGTCCGGACGCGTCCTGGTGTTCGACGAGGTGGATGCAGGCGTTTCGGGCGGCGTCGCGGCTGCGGTCGGCGCCCGGCTGGCCCGGCTCTCCTCGAGGCACCAGGTTCTCTGCGTGACGCACCTCCCCCAGGTCGCGGCCCACGGCGACGGCCACTACCATGTGTCGAAGCGCGTCGCTTCGGGACGCACTCACACGGAAATCGTTCCTCTGACGGGCGAGGCGCGGGTGGACGAGCTGGCACGGATGCTCGGTGGGCGGCAGGCGACGAGCGCCTCGCGCGAGAATGCCGCGGAGCTGCTCGCCGAGGCCGGGCACACCGGGCGCCACCTTCGGAGGATCTGACGCGATGCGCATCGCCGTTTATCCCGGGACGTTCGACCCCGTGACCTTCGGCCACCTGGACCTCGTCGAGAGGGGCCGCAAGCACGTCGACAAGCTGATCATCGCGATCCTCAGGAACGAGGACAAGCAGACTCTGTTCACCGTGGAAGAGCGCACCCAGTTTCTTCGCGATGCCGTGGCTCCGTGGTCGAACGTCGTCGTGGACGACTTCGACGGGCTGCTGGTTGCGTACGCCAAGCGCACCGGGGCGACCCTCATCCTTCGCGGCCTGCGCGCGGTCTCCGATTTCGAGTACGAGCTCCAGATGGCGATGATGAACCGCCGCCTCGCCCCCGACCTCGAGACCGCCTTTCTCATGCCGAACGAGGCGTTCTCCTACGTGTCGAGCCGGCTGGTTCGCGAGGTGGCTCGTCTGGGAGGCGATGTCGAAGGCCTGGTGCCGCCCAGCGTGTCCAAGGCGCTCGTCGGCAAGTACGGGCGCGGCGTTCGCCGTTGACCTCGGAAGAAGTCCTTGCTCCTTGACCCTCTTCGCGACCCGCCCGTATACTCCGCTCGTATGTCCCGCCTGGTCAGTATCTTCCTGGCGGTGTGCCTTTCCGCCACAGCAGAGGCGGCCTTGCCTTCGGTCCGTTTGGTGCGCTTCGAAACGGAGATCAACGCCGCCACCGCCAAGCGGATCCTCGAAGCGGTCGACGCCGCCGACGCGGCGGGCGACGCGCTCGTCCTCATCGAGCTGGACACGCCGGGCGGCTCGGTCGAGGCGACGGAGACCATCGTCAAGAAGCTCCTCGTCGCCAAGACGCCGACAGCCGTCTGGGTCGGCCCGTCCGGCGCCCGCGCGGCCTCGGGCGGTTTCTATCTATTGATAGCCGCCGACGTCGCCGCGATGGCTCCCGGGACGAGAGCCGGCGCGGCCGCGGTCGTGTTCGGGATGGGCAAGAGCGAAGACGGCGACATCCTTCTCAAGAAAGCCACGAACGACCTTGCGGCACTGGCGCGCTCGATCGCCGAGCATCGTGGGCGCAACGTCGAAGCCTGCGACAAGGCCGTCGTGTCCGCAGAGTCGTTCACCGACGCCGCCGCCGTGAAGGCGGGGATCGTAGATCTCGTCGCCAAAGATCGCGAGGACCTCCTGCGGCAGCTTCACGGCCGCAAGGTGAAGCGCTTCGACGGTCGCGACCTGACCTTAGCACTGGCTTCGGCTTCGATCGTCGAGCCGGTCCGGACGAGTACCGCGAAGATCGAGGAGCGCGTCGGCGGATTTCTCGGGAACCCGACCGTCGTCTACCTCCTATTCTTGATCGGGCTCGCCGGGCTCTATGCCGAGTTCAACCATCCCGGAACGTGGGTCCCAGGGCTCGTCGGAGCCGTGGCGCTGATCCTCTTCGCGTTTTCTGCGCAACAGCTCCCCGTCTCGGTGATCGGGCTCGTCCTCGTGTTGCTCGGCCTTGCGTTGTTCGTGCTCGAGCTGAAGATCGTGTCTCACGGGCTGTTCGGGATCGCCGGAACCGTGTGCGTGATCGCGGGCTCGGTGATGCTCTTCCCCGGAGCGGCGGGTACCGTCCGTCCGCCTCTACTCGTCGTCCTGCCGGGGAGCTTGACCCTCGCGGCGTTCTGCTTCGCCGCCACGCGGGTGGCGATCAAGGCGCGCCTCGCGCCGCTCGCGACCGGGGTCGAGGGCCTGCGCGGAGAGATCGGCGTGGTCGAAGAGACCTGCGAGCCCGAGGGAACCGTCTTCGTTCACGGCGCGTTGTGGAAAGCTGTGGCGGCCCAAGGTGTGGTCCCGGCCGGAACCAGGGTGCGCGTCCTGCGCGTCAGAGATCTCACCGTCGACGTCGAGCCCGTCGACGCCAAGGGCTGACAGGCGATCGAAGGGAGGACCCATGTTCGGCATCCAGGTCTCTGCCGGCCTTCTGGTCGCGTTGGTGATCGTCGTATTCATCATCGCCAACTCGATCAAGATTCTTCCGGAGTACGAGCGCGGCGTCGTTTTCCGCCTGGGGCGCCTGCGCCCGATGGACTACGGGCCCGGGATCTTCTTCCTGATCCCGGTCGCCGATCGGATGGTGCGCATCTCCTTGCGCACGGTCGTCCACGACGTGCCGCCCCAGGACATCATCACGCGCGACAACGTGTCGGTGAAGGTCAACGCGGTCGTGTACTACAGGGTGATGAACCCGCGCCGGGCGGTCGTCGACGTCGAGAACTTCCATTACGCCACGAGCCAGCTGTCCCAAACGACGCTCCGCTCGGTGCTCGGGCAAGTCGAGCTCGACGCGTTGCTCTCGGAGCGCGACAAGCTCAACCAACAGCTGCAGACGATCCTCGACAAGCACACCGACCCGTGGGGAATCAAGGTGTCGGCGGTCGAGGTCAAGCACGTCGATTTGCCGGTCGAGATGCAGCGCGCGATGGCGAAGCAGGCCGAGGCCGAACGGGAAAAACGAGCGAAGATCATCCACGCGGAAGGCGAGCGGCAGGCGGCGACGGCGCTCTCGGCGGCCGCAGACGTCTTCGGCCGGAACCCGGTCACGCTCCAGCTCCGCTATCTCCAGACGCTGACCGAAGTGGCCTCCGAAAAGAACTCCACGCTGATCTTCCCGCTTCCCATCGAGCTGCTCCGTCCGTTTCTCGGGGACAAATGAACGAGCGGCGCGCGGCGGCTCGGGTGAAGCCCGCCGGGGAGCGGAAGACTCCGGTGCGGCGGGCGAAGCGGGCGAGCGCGCTTCCGGCGCCCGACGTGTTGGCCGCCGCGCTCGTCGTGTCGCAGTGTCTCGAGTTCGAAGCGCAGCTCCACGCATTCCTCGAAGTCGCGCGCGGTTGGGTCGAGGCGGCGGACGGCGTCGGCTTCGGTCCCGACGTCGAAGGTTCGGCGCTCGCCCCGCTCGCCACGACGCTCGGGACCGGCGATCCACGGCTCGAGTCCTTGCGACACGCGGTGCGCTCGCGCCGCGCGGGGGACTGGGCGGAGGGGGCGTTCCCGCTCGCGGCGGACGGCGTGCGCGCTCTGGCGGTGCCGTTGCGCGGCGAGAGCGACGCGGCGGTCGGCGCGGTCGTGTTGCTCAATCCCGTCAAGGACGCGACGGCATTCTTGACGCAGCTGGCGGAGCGCGTGCGTCCGGCGGTCGCGAACGCGATGCACGTGCGCGCGATTCGCGAGCTCACCATCAAGGACGACACCGCGTCCTGCTACAACCGGCGTTACTTCGAGGAGTTCATCCTCGAAGAGATGTCGCGCGCCAATCGTTTCAAGACTCCGATGTCGCTCATCTTCTTCGACATGGACAACCTGAAGGACGTGAACACACGCCTCGGGCACGCCGCCGGGAGCCGGACTCTCCTCGAGGTATCGGAGCGCGTGCGCGGCAAGATCCGGAAGTTTGACAAGTTGTTCCGATTCGGCGGGGACGAGTTCTGCATCGTGCTCCCCGAGACCGAATGGCACGGCGCGACGGAAGTGGCCGAACGCGTGCGCGAGGTGATCTCGGGGCGCCCGTTCCTGACGGCCACGCGCGGGCCGCAGGGTGCGCAGCCCATGACGGCGTCGTTCGGGATCGCGTCGTTCCCGCTCCACGCGCGCACCAAGGAAGAGCTGGTGCAGCGCGCCGACCGCGCCATGCAGTCGGTCAAAGCCACGACGAAGAACGGCATCGGTACCGCCGAGCGGCGACGTGAGCCCGATGGTTCGTGACGCCTTACGTCGGGACGAGCCGAGAGAGCTGAGGCTCGAAGGGGTGGTGCTCGCGATCGCCGGCGGCGTGCTGGTCGCGCTTCTGGTCGGCGCGTTTCAGCTCGGTCGCGTCGTCGAGCGCAGCGGCTCCCCGTCGCGGCCCGGCGCGTCGCCGGCCGACCCGCTCGGCAACGTCGAGCAAGAAGCCGTCGCCGCGACCGAGAAGTTGACCTTCTTCGACACGCTGTCGGGCCCCGGAAAGGAGGCCGAGCCGTCCCGCGAGACGCAGTCGAAGGCGGCGGCCCCCGCGCCGGCCGCGGCGGCGGTGACGCCCGGGGTCTGGTTCGTCCAGGTGTTCGTCGGCCGCGACCGGCAGGCGGCCGAAGAGGTCGTCCGGTCCTTGCGGGCCCAGCAGTATCCCGTTCGGATCGACGCGGTCGCGGAGGGCTCGTCGGGGAGCCTTTTCAAGGTGCGGGTGGGCGGATTCCCGACGAAAGAAGCGGCAGATTCGGGCGCGGAGCGGCTTCACGGCGACGGACACAGCGGCACCTGGGTGGTCCGCGTCGCCAACTGAGCGCAGCCCGCCGCCGGGAACTCCCCGAGG
The DNA here is from genome assembly GCA_043740355.1 of Acidobacteriota bacterium. Classification (GTDB taxonomy): domain Bacteria; phylum Acidobacteriota; class Polarisedimenticolia; order Polarisedimenticolales; family DASRJG01; genus DASRJG01. The sequence continues at coordinate 14,967 of JAYUCM010000244.1, forward strand.
AACGCCGCTATGCTATTTTTCGTCAGCCGCTTGCGTGGGACCGAAGCGGTCCTAAATTCCGTCGCGGCGGAGGGGAATCGTGGCTGGTCCGGACCTACAGGAACTCAACAAGGGAATCGAAGCGCTGACCGAGAAGGTCGACGCGCTGCGGAGGTTCCTTTGATGTGGACCGGAAACAGTCGGAGCTCGACACCCTCGAAGCCGAACTGAACGATCCCGCGGTCTGGGGCGACCCGGGGCGAACGAAGGTCCTGAAGCAGAGGTGCTCGCGGCTGGCCGAGAGCATCGCCATGGCGGGTTCCCTCGGGCGCCTGCTCGACGATGCGCGGACGCTCCACGAGCTCGCGCGCGAGGGAGAGGACGTGCTGGCGGACCTCGTGGCCGCGGTTCAGACCTTGGAAGCGCGGGTCGAAGAGACCGAGCTTCAGACCCTTCTGACCGGAAAGCACGACGGCGCCGCCGCGATCCTCGAGATCCACCCGGGAGCCGGGGGAACCGAATCGCAAGACTGGGCCGAGATGCTCTACCGCATGTACGTGCGTTGGGCGGAGCGCCGCGGTTTCAAGGTGTCCACCCTCGACTGGCAGGCAGGCGAGGAGGCGGGGCTCAAGAGCGCGACCATCGGCGTTGCGGGACCGAACGTGTACGGCTACCTGAAGGCCGAGCGCGGCGTTCACCGCCTCGTTCGCATCTCGCCGTACGACGCTCAGGCCCGCCGCCACACGTCGTTTGCGTCGATCGACGTGATCCCCGAGGTCGACGACGACGTCGAGATCGTCATCGATGACAAGGACCTGAGGATCGACACCTACCGATCGTCCGGCGCCGGCGGCCAGCACGTCAACGTCACCGATTCGGCGGTGCGGATCACGCACCTTCCGACCAACATCGTGGTGACCTGCCAGAACGAGCGGTCCCAGCACCGGAATCGCGAGGTCGCCCTCGGCGTTCTCCACGCGAAGCTGGCCAATCGAGCACGCGAGGAAGCGGAAAGCGCGATGGCCAAAGAGGTCGGTGAAAAGAAGAAGATCGAGTGGGGCCACCAGATTCGTTCGTACGTGCTGGCGCCTTACCGGCTCGTCAAGGACCACCGGACCGGATTCGAGGTCGGCGATGCCGATCGTGTGTTGAACGGCGACATCGACGGGTTCATCCGGGCGTTCCTCACGAGCGGCCGCGAGGCGAACCTCGCGCAGGGACTCCCGGGATGACCAAGGACCCATCCGCCGGCCGGACGGACCTCGGCGATCTCGACGATCGCGCGGGAGAGATCCTGAAGTCCGTGATCCAGTCCCACGTCATCACGGGTGAGCCTGTCGGCTCGCGCACGCTCTCGCGCGGAGCCGGGCTGGATCTGTCCCCGGCGACCATCCGCAACGTGATGTCCGACCTCGAGGAGCGCGGGCTGCTGAGCCAGCCGCACGCCTCGGCGGGGCGCGTGCCGACGGACCTCGCCTACCGCATCTACGTCGACCGGCTGATGCCCCGGCCTCCCATCGACGTCGGTCACGCACAGGCGATCGACGAGGCGCTCCAGCAGCGCCGGGGGGAGATCCCGGAGCTCCTGGGCGAGGCGGCGCGTCAGCTCTCGCGGGTCTCCCAACACGTCGGCGTCGTGCTCGTCCCGGACATGCGGCGGATCGTCGTCGAGCACCTCGAGTTCGTCCGTCTCGACGCGCATCGCGTCGTCGCGATCCTGGTCGATCGGTCCGGCGTCGTCCACAACCGCATCCTCGCCGTGAAGGACGCGTTCGATCAGCCCGATCTCGATCGCGTGGGGCGCGAGCTGTCGCAGCGCTTCAGCGGCCAGACCCTTCCCACGATCAGGGAGGCGATCGCCCGCGAGCTCATCGAGGAGCAGTCCGCCTACGATCGCCGCCGCGCCCGCTTGCTCGAGCTCGGGCGGGACGCCCTGGAGGTCGACGAGGACGCGTCGGGCGTGCTCGTGGAGGGGGCCTCGAACCTGGTCGGCGCGCTGGAGTTCAATGACATCGAGCGAACGAAGGAGCTCCTGCGCACGCTCGAGCAGAAGGGGCGCTTGGTCGACCTGCTCGAAAGCGTTCTGACCGGGCAAGGCGTTCAGGTGGTCATCGGCCACGAGAATCCGGTGTCGAGCCTCTCCGACCTTTCCGTCGTGGCGACCACCTACCGGGCGGGCGAGCGCGTGCTCGGCACCGTGGGCATCGTCGGTCCCACGCGCATGGAATACGCGCGGGCCATCGCCCTCGTCGACTACTTGGCGCACGTTTTGACGCGCTTCCTCACGAACGCCGGCGCTTGAGGTGAACCGCATGATCCACGACAAGCCTGGCCAGCGGCTTCCCTCCGATCCGGAATCCGCGGATGACATCGAGATCCTCGAGGTCGTCGGACTGGACGAAAACGGAGTCCCCATCCCGGCTGATGACCCCGACGACGTCGAGGTCGTCTTCGAGGAAACCGGTTCCGCCGGAGAGCCCGCGACCCCCCCGGCGAGGGTCGCCCCCTCCGCCGACGACGCCGATCTGCGCGAGCGGCTGCTGCGCCTGCAAGCCGATTTCGAGAACTTCAAGAAGAGGATCGAGAGGGAGCGCATCGACCATTTCCGTTACGCGACCTTTGGGCTCGTCGGCCGAATCCTTCCCGTGCTGGACAATTTCGAGCGCGCGATGGCCGCCGCCCGCCCCTCGGGTGCGAGCGATCCTCTGATCGAGGGTGTCGCTCTCATCCAACGGCAGCTGGTCGCCGAGCTGGCGGTGGAAGGATTGCGGCCCATGGAGAGCGTGGGCGCGTTGTTCGATCCCGAGCTGCACGAGGCCGTGGCCACGGATCCGGACTCACAGGGTCCCCCGCACACCGTGACCCACGTGTTCCAGCGGGGTTATTTCCTCCACGACCGTGTTCTCCGGCCGGCGATGGTGCGCGTTCGCGTCGACGAGTCGGAAGGCGGCACCGACGCCTCCGACCCGAAGGAGTCCTGACATGGGCAAGGTGATCGGCATCGATCTCGGCACGACGAATTGCTGCATCGCGGTGATGGAAGGCGGAAAGCCCCGCGTGATCGCGTCCCGCGAGGGAGCGCGCACGACGCCGTCCATCGTCGCGTTCACACCGCGCGGCGAAAAGCTCATCGGGCAGATCGCGAAGCGCCAGTCCCTGACGAACCCGCAAAACACGATCTATTCGGTCAAGCGGCTCATCGGCCGCAAGTTCGACTCTCCCGAGGTCGGGAAGGCGCGGCAGATCGTGCCGTACCAGATCGTCGCCGCGGCGAACGCCGATGCGTGGATCCACGTGCGCGATCGCGATTACTCGCCCCAGGAGATCTCCGCCTACCTGCTCACGCGTCTCAAGGAGATGGCGGAAGACTACCTCGGCGCCGAGGTCAACGAGGCGGTCATCACGGTCCCCGCGTACTTCGACGACTCCCAGCGCCAGGCGACGAAGGACGCAGGGAGGATCGCCGGACTGACGGTCCTCCGCATCGTCAACGAGCCGACCGCGGCCGCGTTGGCGCACGGCCTCGACGAGGGCACGACGCCGAGGAAGATCGCGGTCTACGATCTCGGGGGCGGGACGTTCGACATCTCGATCCTCCAGCTCGGCGAGGGGGTCTTCGAGGTCAGGTCCACCTCGGGCGATACGTTTCTGGGCGGCGAGGATTTCGATCAACGCATCGTCGACTGGCTGCTCGCGTTGTTCCACACGGACACCGGGATGGACCTGCGTGCGGACCGTCTCGCCCTGCAGCGCCTGAAAGAGTCGGCCGAGAAGGCCAAGTGCGAGCTGAGTCGCCTCGAGGCGGCGGAGATCAACCTGCCGTTCATCTCGGCGGACGAGAGCGGCGCCCGCCACCTCAACACGACGTTGACGCGCGCCAAGTTCGAGGATCTGGTCGAGGACCTCATCGAGAAGACCCGGGGGCCGTGCGAGGAGGCTCTTCGCCTCGCCGGCTTGAGGCCCGACGACATCGACGAAGTTTTGCTCGTCGGCGGTCAGACCCGCACGCCGAAGGTCGTCGAGACGGTGCGCCAGATCTTCGGCCGCGAGCCGAACTCCAACATCAACCCGGACGAGGTCGTCGGGATTGGCGCGGCGATCCAGGCAGGCATCCTGAAGGGCGACGTCAAGGACATGGTCCTTCTCGACGTGACGCCCCTCTCCTTGGGCATCGAGACGCGGGGCGGCATGTTCACCAAGATCATCGACCGCAATTCCACGATCCCGACGCGCAAGTCGAGGATCTTCACCTCCGTCGCCGACAACCAATCGAAGGTCGAGGTGCACGTGCTGCAAGGCGAGCGCGAGATCGCCGCGCACAACAAGTCGCTCGGCCGGTTCGACCTGGTCGGCATACCGCCCGCGCCCAAAGGCACCGCGCAGATCGAGGTCACGTTCGACATCGATTCGAACGGCATCGTCAACGTGTCGGCCCGAGACCTGGCTACGAAGCGCGAGCAGAAGATTCTCGTGACGCCGGCCGGCGGCCTGTCCGAGTCCGAGATCCAGGCGATCATCGAGGACGCGCAGAAGCACGAAGAGGAGGACCGGCGGCGCTCGGAGTTCATCCGTGTCCGCACGCGCCTCGAGGGGCTCGTTGAATCGAATCAAAAGACGTTCGCGGAGTTCGGGGCGATGCTCCCGCCGGACCAGCAAACGAACGTGCGGAAAATCCTAGAGACCGCGCGCAAGGCGCTCGAGGGCGGCAGCGCCGCGGAATGCACCCTGGCCTTGGAGCGCATCGCCGACGTCGGACGCATCCTCTCCGAGGTGATCCTGTACGATCCGGGCGCATTCTCGCCGGACGACGGCGGCGAGAGCGGGGCGGCCGCCGGCGGCGAGACGGCGGATTCGATCGAGGAGGCGTGAGCCGTTGGCGCAGCGGGACTACTACGAAATCCTCGGGGTCTCGCGCGACGCGTCCTCGGACGACCTGAAGAAGGCGTACCGCCGCCTCGCGCTCAAGCACCATCCCGACAAGAACCCCGGGGACAAGGCCGCGGAGAACCTGTTCAAGGAGGCCGCGGAGGCCTACTCGGTCCTCTCCGACGCCGGCAAGCGCGAGCGTTACGACCGGTTCGGACGCGAGGGGCTGGGGGGGCAGCCGGGGTTTTCCGGCTTCGACCAGGAGATCTTCGGCGACTTCGGCGACATTCTCGGGAACCTTTTCGGCTTCGGGAACATCTTTGGGGGCGGCCGTCGCGCTGCTCGCGGGGGGCAGGATCTACGCTACGACCTGACGATCGCGTTCGAACAGGCGGCCACAGGCGTCGAGGCTCCGATCGTCGTTCCGCGCCTCGACCGCTGCGCCACGTGTCGCGGCACAGGCGCGAAAGGGAAGGAGGGCGTGAAGACCTGCGAGACGTGCCGCGGCCGCGGGCAGGTCGCCTTCCAGCAAGGGTTCTTCACGATCGCCCGCACCTGCAGCACCTGCGGCGGCTCCGGCAAGCGCATCGTGACGCCGTGCCCCGCCTGCGCCGGCCAGGGGCGTGTGCGCGCCGAGTCGACGATCACGGTCCGCGTTCCCGCCGGCGTGGACGACGGCATGCGCCTCCGCGTCTCCGGTGAGGGGGAGGCGGCTGCCGACGGCGGACCTCCCGGCGACCTGTTCGTCGTGTTGCACGTCGACGAGCATCCGGTGTTCCGCCGCGACGGGGCCCAGCTGCACTGCGAGGTCCCGATCTCGTTCGCTCAGGCCGCGCTCGGAACGACGATCCGCGTGCCCTTGATCGGCGGCGGAAAAGAAGAGCTCGAAGTCGAGCCGGGGACGCAGTCGGGCACCGTGCTGCGGCTGCGCGGCAAGGGACTTCCTGCGCTCGATCGTTCCGGCCGCGGCGATCTCCACGTCACGATCCGTGTGGCGACCCCGCGAAGCCTCTCCGCCGAGCAGCGCCAGCTTCTCGAGAAGCTCGCCGAGCTCGATGGCGTCGAAACCGCCGAGCGCGGACTTTTCGATCGCGTGAAAGACATCTTCAATTGACGTGCCGTTGGCGCGTGCTCACGGCCCGCGTGCCCGATGCGTTGGACGACGAGATCGCCATGGTCCTGGGGAAAGGGAGCCTCGGCGTCGAGGTTCTGGCCTCGGGGCCGGGGATGAGCGAGCTTCGGGTCTACCTCGGGGCGTCGGACGACGCCGAAGCTTGGCGTGAGCGCGCGGCCCGCGTGCTTGACGCCCACGGGCTGGGGTCCGCTGCGTCCGGCCTCGCGATCGATCCGGTGGCGGACGGTCGCTGGGTGGAGCGCTGGCAGGCCTCGCTGTCGCCGATTCCCTTGGGAACCCGCTTCGTCGTCATGCCCGTCGCGGGAGCGGAGGCCGGCGGCGAACGCGAGCCGATCCGGCTCGTTCCCGGAATGGCCTTCGGCACCGGCGAGCACGAGACGACCCGCCTGTGCGCGGCGGCGGTGGAGCAACGGGTCGCGCGCGGTTCGCGCTGGCTCGATCTCGGCACCGGCACCGGCCTTCTGGCGATCGTTGCGGCGCGGTGCGGTGCGTCGCGTGTTCTTGCCGTCGATGTCGATCCCGAGGCGGCGGAGGTCGCCTCGCGCGTCGTCGCGGCCAATGCCGCGGGCGACGTCGTCGAGGTGCGCTCCGGGTCGATCGCCGAAGCCGGCGGCGAGAGGTTCGACGGCATCGTCGCCAACATTCAGTCATCGTTCTTCATCGCCAGCGCCGCCGCCCTGGCGAGCGCCCTGGCCGAGGGCGGCGTGCTCGTGGCGTCGGGCTTCCTCGATGAGGACGTCCCCGAAGTGACGTCGGCGCTCGGCGCCTCCGGGATGCGCGTCGCGTCGCTCGCTTCCGCAGGGCCTTGGGTGTGCCTTGCGGCCTGGCGCGAGACATGACGGACAAGTGCCGGCGGGCGTTCCTCGCCGCGAGCCCCGGCCCGGGGGGTCGCGTGGAGCTCGACGAGGACGAGTCGCATCACGTCGCGCGCGTCTTGCGCTTGAAGCCCGGCGAGGCGCTCCAGGTCTTCGACGGACGAGGCGGCGCGTGGGCGGCGACGATCCACGAGGTCCTCCGCGATCGCGTGACCGTCGCCGTCGGCCTCGAGCTCGCGGAGCATGTCGATCCCAAGCTCCGCGTCGTCGTCTTCCAGGCCCTCGTGCGTCCGGAGAAGATCGAGTGGGTTCTGCAGAAGGGGACCGAGATCGGCGTCGCCGGCTTTCGGCTGATCGCGTCGGATCGCTCCGAGGCGCCGCCACCGTCACCGGCGCGCCTGGCGCGCTACGGGCGCATCGTGATGGAGGCTTGCAAGCAGAGCGGCAGGCGCCGCCTTCCGACGCTAAGCTTGGGCTCGATCGAGAGCCCCCCGGGCGGCGTCGTGGCGATCGCGCTCGCGCTCGGGGCCGCCGTCCCCTCGCTCGGGACGGTGCTCGGCGGCCCGGCCGCACCCGAGGTATGGCTGGCCGTGGGGCCCGAGGGCGGATTCTCGGACGGCGAGCTCGACGGGCTGACCGCGCGCGGCTGGCGTGCCGCTTCGCTCGGTCCGCGCGTGTTGCGCACGGAGACCGCCGGCGCGGTCGCGGCCTCGATCGTTCTTCACACCTGGGGCGATTTGGGCCCGCCGTCCCCCCCAAGGACCCTGAGCGCCGGTTGACTCCCCCCCGCTGCAAACCTATGTTCCGCGGCGACCTCATGACGACGGGAGATGGGGGAGTCCATGGAACTGCACATCAATGATCTCCTGAAGATTTGCTCCGATCGCGGGGCGTCCGACCTTCATCTCAAGGCCGGGAGCCACCCGGTGATCCGCGTGGACGGACGGCTCCTCCCGCTGACCGAGCACAAACGGTTGATGCAGGAGGACACCATCGCGATGGCCTTCAGCATCATGAGCGCGCGCCAGAAGCAGAAGTTCAAGGACAACTTCGAGCTCGACATGGCGTACTCGGTGCCCGGTCTCGGGCGCTTTCGCTGCAGCGTCTTCCAGCAGCGCGGGACGGTCGGCCTGGTCCTCCGCGTCATCCCCGTCAAGATCCTCACGATCCGCGACCTGTCTCTGCCTTTGATCCTCGAGCAGATCGCCGGCGAGCGTCGCGGGCTGATCCTCGTCACGGGAACGACCGGTTCCGGCAAGTCGACCTCGCTCGCCGCAGTGATCGACTACATCAATTCGACCCGGACCGAGCACATCATGACCATCGAAGATCCGATCGAGTTCCTGCACCGGGACAAAAAGAGCCTGGTGAACCAACGCGAGGTCG
>JAYUCM010000245.1:0-23040 GCA_043740355.1 Acidobacteriota bacterium
GCGGACCGGCACGAACTCGGCGCGGAAACGCGCGTGCGCCACGGCCTCGATCCGGACGACAAAAAACGAGGGATCGGGCACTCCGAACTCCGCCCACCGCACATCGAACGTCCCCGAGGCGACGATGCGTTCGCCTTGGGGCGCGAGCGTCGCGCTCACGGACTGGACTTTCGTCCGACCCCGGAGCGTCAGCCGGCCGGTGAGCGCGCCGGGCGTCGAACCGTCGGGACCCGCCGCGCCCGACGGCACGAAGCGCTCCGGCTCGAAAACCAAGGTCGGAAACGAATCGACGAGGAGCGACTTCGAGCGCATCGTGGCGTCGCGTTTGGCGTTTCCCGTTTCGAGGGACGCGGCGGAGATCTCGATCCTCCCCGACAGCTTCAGGACGCCGGCGTCCTCGGGCTCGACGCGGACCTCGCCGGTGACGCTCTTGGTCGACCCGTGCACCGTGTGCATCGTGGCCTTGAGGTCGAACCCCGCCTCGCTCGCGGCGGGGTTGATCCGGTAGGCCGTCGCCTGATTGACCAGGGCGGCAAGGACGAGCGTCGCGACCACCGGAGGAGGTCTCCTTCTAAGTCTTCCAGTCGCGAGGATAGCGGAAATCCCAACCGATCGAACGCGTCGAGACCTTCGCGATCAGTGGAAGCCGGCGCTTGAACTGAGATCGCATGATCAGCCGCCTCACGCGAAGGACGGTTTCGCGCGGAAATCCCTTGGCGACGATCGTCCTCAGGCTGACGCGCGCATCGACGAAGAGCGCCAGGATCCGATCGACTTCGTCGTACGTCACGCCGAGATCCGCCTCGTCGGTTTGCTCGGGCCAGAGGTCCGCCGATGGGGGCTTTTCGAGGATCGTCCTCGGGACTTTGAGGGCGCGCGATAGCTCCCGTACCTGCGTCTTGTAGAGATCGCCCAACGGGTTCAGCGCGGAGGCGAGGTCGCCGTGCACGGTGCCGTAGCCCAGCAGGAGCTCGGTCTTGTTGCTGGTTCCCAGAACCAGGGCGTCATGCTCCACCGATCGGTCGTACAGCACGAGCATCCTCACGCGCGCCATGACATTCCCGAGCCGCCGCGGCCCGATGTTCCCGGCCTTCGCTGCGAACACGTCGACCAGCTCCGAGATCTCGAACCGCTCTGCGACGATTCCCAGAGCACCGACGACGGCCTCGGCGTCGCGGACCGACGACGTGCTGCTCGTGCGATGGGGCATCAACACGCCGACCACGCCCGACGGACCCAGCGCGCGCACGGCCAGGTACGCCGCGAGAGTCGAGTCGATCCCGCCGGACAGCCCCAGAACGACGCGGTGCAACCCGGTGCGCTCCACTTCGGACTTGAGGAATCCCTCGAGGATCTGCAGCGTGGCCGCGACATCCAGCGAGAGGTCCGGCTCCCTTGGCGGTGTCGCCGGATGCATGCGCAGGTGCCGGTTCATCGGGCCCTTCGCGGCGCGGGAGGCTCAGGAAGCTGAAACCGCTCGTACCGGATGCGCGAAACCTCGCGGTGGACGAGCTCGAGGTTCTCGTCGCGAAGCAGTGGATAGGCGGCGCGCGCGCGGCGGAGCACCTCGCCGTCGAGCTCCGCGACGGTCACCCCGGCCGTCAGCGCCGGCAACGATGCGAGCGTGCGGCCGAACGGGTCGAGGGCGATCGATCCGCCGCCGAAGTTCAGCCCGTCCTCGTACCCGACGCGGTTGACGTAGACGACGAACGAGGTCTGCAGCTGGGCCGTTGTGCGCAGCAGCTCGTGCCAGATGGGGAGGCTGGTGATCCCGCGCCGTGGTTTGGCGCCCCGCGTGGGCCCCGAGGAGAGCGTGAAGAGCAACTCCGCGCCGTCTTGGACGAGAATCCACGCGCTCGACGGGTGCCATGCGTCCTCGCAGATCAGCATCCCGGCAGGGCCGTGCCGCGTGGTGAACGCGCGGAAAAGCTCGCCCGCTGCAAAATCCCGCCCCTCGTCGAACATGCCGTATGTCGGGAGGTAGACCTTGCGGTGCACGTGGACGACCCGGCCCTTCGAGAGGTATGCCGTGGCGTTGTGAAAACGATGCCCGGGCGCTTCCTCGGCGTAACCCACGACGAGGTCGACCTCCAACGAGGCGCGCGCGAGCTGCTTGAACAGCGGCGCCTTCGAGGTGAGCGCGATTTCGGGGACTTGGTCGCGCAGCACGTAGCCGGTGAGCGAGAGCTCGGGGAACACGACGACCCCGGCCCGCTCGCGCCGCGCGAGACGTATCGCATCCCTATGAATATCGAGATTGGATTCGAGGTCGCCGAGCTTGGGGGCGATCTGGGCGAGAGCGACGCGGACGGTCTGCATCAAGCCCCCATCGATGCGGCCGATTGCGCGAGCCGGCCCCTTCAGGAACCGGACACGCTAGCACACGCCTCCCGCCCGGAACCACGCCACATCGGCACGATGGCACCGGGAGATAATCAACCGCGTCATATCGGCCGGTTTAGCTCCGCGCGCGAAGTGGGTGCCCATGCCCCCAAATGCAGCCGATCCCATGAAAAATACTCCTTTCCATCACTTTATTTCGATCGCAAAAATTATTGGATGAATGCGGGAGAAGTGGCCCGTTTCTTTCATAGACGACGGGAGTCCAGCGTTAGGGCGAGGATGGAGACCCCATGGCGCGCAAGCCTATGATGATCGAAGAGACGATCGAGTTCGACCCCGCCGTCCAGACCGAGGCCGATGCGGTTCGGGCCGAGATCGCCGAGGCGCAGAGGGCCGCCCGCCGCAAGGGGAAGGACAAGCCGGCGATCGACGTCGACCGGCCGACCGCGGCGATCCTCCCGATCTACCTCCGCGAAATGGGCGCGACGCCGCTCATCGACGAGACCAAGGAAGTTGAGCTCGCCCGCGAGCTTCAGGAATCGCGCCAGGGACTCGCGAAGCTGGCCCTTCGCCTGCCGGTCTACGTCAAAGAATACGTGCTCGAAGGAGACTTCGACGGCCCAAAGCGCGGGCGCGAGTGGCCCCTGGACGATCTGGTCACCTTCTACGGCAAGCTCGCCCGGTACGCCCGCGAACATCACGACGCGAAGGTGCAGTCCACCTTCAAGACCGCGCGCGAGCACAGGAAGCACGTCGACCATGCGCGCGATGCGTTGATCCTCGCGAACCTCCGTCTCGTGGTGCACATCGCGAAGAAGTATCTCAATCACGGCATCTCCTTCATGGACCTCATTCAGGAGGGGAACATCGGCCTGATGAAGGCGGTCGAGAAATTCGAATACGAGCGCGGCAACAAGTTCTCGACCTACGCGTACTGGTGGATCAAGCAGGCGATTGAGCGCGCAATCGCGGACAAGGCGCGGATCATCCGCATTCCCGTCCACGTGAACGAAAAGATCAAAAAGATCGCCCGCGTCGCCCGTGAGTTGGGCGAGACGCTCGGCCGCAAGCCGACCCCTCAGGAGATCGCAAAGAAACTGCGCATGCCCGTCGTGAAGGTCGAGGAGATCTTGGGCGTGGTGCAGGAGCCGCAGGCCCTCGAGGATCTGTCGGCGGACGACGATTCGCCGGGTCTCCTCCGGTTCGTGGCCGACCCCAACGCCGTCTCGCCCCTGGAGCGCACGGTCGACCGCGAGCTTCGCGAGAAGATCGAGTCCACGCTGCGTGTCTTGAACCCGCGCGAGGAAGAGATCATTCGCCTGCGCTTCGGCATCGGCCGCGACATGCCCTACACGCTCGAGGAGATCGGCCGCGTGATGGGCCTTTCGCGCGAGCGCGTGCGTCAGATCGAAGCGACGGCTCTCAAGAAGATCCAGTCGGCGCAGGAGTGCAAGGATCTGCGCGAGTTCCTGGCCTAGCTCAGAAAGCCGTTCCTATCTCGGCTTTCGGCCGTGCGGGTGATCTGTCCCGATGCCGCGGTCGCGCGAAGAGCCCCGCGCCAGCAGAAACCCGACGTCCCCCTGGCGACACGCCGCCCCGCTCGTCCGAGACGCGTGCTTCGACCGCACCACATCCCACCAGGTCGAGGCGGGGTAACCAAGACCCCACGCGACCGACCGGGCGTAGATCCGCGGGGGCTGCTCGACCGGTTGGGCTGTGCTGATGTCGAGGGCCCGGCTGCTCAGGTCGAACTGTCGATCGGCGTCGATCCTCGAGTACTGACGATCGAGGAACTCCTCCACCCAGCGCCAGTCAGCGGGGCCGGTCTTGTCGACCGGGTCCGAAGGCTGCGCCGGGGCGGCGCCGAACATCCTATCCAGGTCCTCGCTGGTGAAGAGGGGAACCGGATCCTGTTCCGCCGCAACCGCGATGCCGATCGCCACCGTCGCGACGGCCGAGACGACAAAAACAAGTTTCCGACAACGCATATTCAAGAAGTACACCTGCGACCTTCCGCGTGCCACCGAATACGTCTGCGGAAAACCGGCTCGCGGGGGATCCCGCCTGTGCAGCCCCTGTGGAATCATCCGATGGACGCTGTTAAGCCAATGACCAGTGGGCACTTAGACGGTAACACCCCTGTGGATGGCGTTGCGGACGTCTTCGCGCCATCGCCCGCTCCCACGCCCGGCGTACACACGTTTTCCACAAGGCTCGCCTGGCGCTGCGCTCTCGCCGCAGTACCCCATCAAGACGCTGGAGATCAGACCCGACTTTGGTACCATTCGCAGCCATGACGATCTTCCACCTGAGGCGCGCCTACCACGACTCGCTCTCGAATATGCGCGGTTGGTTGCTCGACACGTCGTTCTCCGAGCGCCTCACCGTGCTCGATCGACTGTCGATCATCGATGCCTGGCAGCAGGAGATGGTCGAGTTCTTCACCAAGAACGGCTACTGCTTCGCTTGCAACAGGCGCGTGAGCCGCTGCACATGCCCGACCGAGCAGCATTAACCGTTCCCCCAGTAGACTCGCTTCGTGCCGCGTTTCGTCACGCCGACCGCCGAGCAGATTCGCTCCGTGCTCCGGGAATCTCATGCGCTCTGGGGAGCAGGGCTCTCCGTCGCGGACTACGTCGGCATGTGGGAGGAGATGGCCGATTCGCGCTGGGGGCGCGCGTGGTACTCGTGGCGCGCCCTGGTCGACGACCAGGATCGCGTGCTCACAAGCCTCAAGTTGTACCGCCCGGTGCTCCGCCTCGGGGAGACGGCCGGTCGGACCTCGGCGATCGGCGCCGTCTTCACGCCACGCGGGTTCCGGCGCCGCGGCCACGCCGCCACCCTGATCCGCGCAACATGCGACGAAGCCGGGCGCCGCGGCGACCGGACGGCGCTACTCTTCACGGACATCGGCACCGCGTACTACCAGTCGCTCGGGTTCGCCTCCCTGCCCTGCGAGGACGCCCTCGGCTCCCTCCCGGACGCTTCCCCGAGCGCGGCGCGCGGGGTGACGTTTCGATCCATGACCCTCGACGACATCGACGCCGTCGCGCGCGCTCACGACGCGGCGTGCGCACGCTTCCCGATAGCCGTGCTGCGAGACCGGGACCACTGGGAGTTCCTTCTGCTCCGCGCGGAGACGTTCTTCCGGAGGCTCGACCGATCCGGCCTCGAACACCGATTCATGGTCGCGATGGAGTCGTCGAAGCCGATCGGCTATCTCATCGCGGTGCTCGGGCCGGGGGAGTGGAACCTGCGCGATGCGGAGGCCTTCGACGGCGATCCCGGCACGCTCGCGCGACTCCTCGAATCCGGTGCCGCCGAAGCGCGGTCCGCCGGAGCCACCACCGTATGGGGCTGGATTCCTCGCGCCGCCTGGCCGCTCGTGCCCGCCTGGCGCCTTCGCTCGCAGCCACGCCTGCGCGCGATTCCGATGATCCTGGCACTCGACGGCCGCGAGCTCCCCGCCCGGCTCGACACCGTCGAACGCGCATTCATTCCCTACCTCGATCAGTTTTGAAGCCTAGGGCGCCTTGACATGATGGAGAGCGCGGATACACTCGCCCGGGTTCGTATATGGCGTTTTTCCGACTCTTTCCCCGGGCGCTTCCTGTTCTCCTCATCGTGACCGCTGCGATAGCGCCGGGACCGGCGCGCGCCGAAAACAAAAGCGAAGCCCAGGGTCTCCCTCCAGGCGTCAAGCTCTCGGCGCAGCACATCGGAGCCGCCGAGAAGGACGGGACCATCGTCGCGGAAGGCGCGGTCACGATCGAATCGGGGTTCGGCCGGATCCAGGCCGACAGGATCACCTTTCACGAGGGGCACCTCGTCGAAGCCGAAGGCAACGTCCTCGTCGTGTGGGGGAACAACCGCATCTCGGGGACGCGCATGGCCTACGACATGGGGCAGAAGGACGACCCGGACCCCGAAAAGCGAATCGCGCGCGGGGTGATCGAAAACGCCGTCGGCCAAGTCGACCCGGAGTTCTACTTCGACGCGCGCCGGGTCGACACGATCGGCGACGATCGCGTCGTGCTGCACCACGCGAGCGTCACGACGTGCACTCAGCCCGTGCCGTATTGGTCGTTTCGCGTTTCGACCGCGAAGATCAAGATCGACGGGTACGCGCACATGTTCAACCTCCGCCCCACGATCAAGAAGTTCCCGTTCTTCTATCTTCCGTACCTGGTCTGGCCGGTCAAGCGCGAGCGCGCGCCCGGGCTGCTCTTCCCCGAGTTCGGGGCGACGGCCAAGCGAGGCACGTTCGTGTCCATCCCGGTTTTCGTCCCGATGGGACCGAGCGCCGACATCACGCTGTTCCCCGAGTACTACACGATCGGCGGCTGGGCGGCCGGAGCGAAGCTCCGCGTCATCCCGAATCGTGACGGCTACGCCGAGGCCGAGGCGCACTACATCGCCGATCAGGTCACGGGCTCGGGCCGCTACCGCGTCCAGCTCAAGCAGACGCAAAACTTCCTCAGCGGGTTCCGCATGGTGTCCGACATCGACATCGTCAGCGACTTTGATTACTACAACGATTTCGTCCGCAACCTCAACTTCGCGTCGTCCCCGACGATCTTGGGTCGCGTGTCGTTCACGCGCAGCGGGCCCTGGACGTCGATCCTCGTCCAAGAGCAATACCGGGAGCAGCTGTTCTCCGATCTTTCGACGCTCGTGCAGACGACCCTCCCCGAGATCGAGTGGCGCGGCCGCAGCCGGAGGATCGGGAAGTCGCCCTTCTACTTCACCTACACGAGCTCGGTCGCCTCCATCCGTCAGGACAGCGCGCGCTTGCAGGCCAGCTACCTTCGAGGCGACCTCGCCCCGACGCTGTCCGCGCCCTTCTCGCCGCGGCCCTGGCTCGACATCAATCCGACGCTTGCGGTGCGCAGCAGCTACTGGTCGCGACATCTGGCGCCTCCGGCGACTCTTCCGGCGCCGAACGATCCGGTGACCGTGATCAACGACGCGATTTGGCGCAACCTCCTTTCCGCCGGAGTCGAATTCGTCGGACCGAAGCTCGTCCGCATCTTCGAGACGACGCCCAAGCCCGGGAAGGATGGTGCGGAGAGCCTCCCGGCGCGGAAGTACAAGAACACGATCGAGCCGCGGGTCGCCTACAACTACCAGCAAGCGTTCGACCGATCGAACGAGATCATCGTCTACGACGAGATCGACAACTTCGGCTCCAACGCAAATAATCTGACGTACAGCCTCGCGTCGCGCCTGATCGCTCAGCGCCCTCGCGCCGCAGAGGAGCGCGAAGGGACGTCGGGCGAACGGATCCTCGTACCCGAAGGGGAGTCCGGGAAACTGCGCGAGGCTCCGTCGGCGACCCCCGAGAACGCCGACGCCCCGCCCGCGGCGGTCCCGGCTGCCGACGCGAAGAAAGCCCCTCTCGAGCCGATCGAGATCGCGAGCGTCGGGGTTTCGCAGAGCTACTCGTTCAATTCGAACAATTCCATCGGCGACGTGAACGGCAAGTGCATCGCGTACTTCGACGTTCCCCCAGCCGACTGCGCCATGACGTCGCACTATTCCGCGGTCTCCTTGACGGGCCGCTACAACCCGTCGCGGGCGATGAGCTTCAACCTCACGACGCGTTACGACGTCCTATTCAACGCGGTCAGCGATGTCAGCGTCTCGGGTAACTTCCGCAACGGTTTCGCGCAGGGTCTGTTCTCGGTCGTGCGCCGCGCCGGGCTCGGCTACCGGCGCGCCGTCGACCCGGTCACCGGCTTGGCCGAGCCGAAGGATCCGCTCACCGGGAAGTTTCCGCTCACGCCCACCCCCGGTGCCACCCAGTTGCGCTTCCAGGGGAGCTTCGGGCCGATCGCCGGCCGCATCCGCCTCGGCATCGACGGCACCTACAATCTCACGCCCGCCGCAACCGAGAAACACCTGCCGTACCGTCGCCTGCGTCTCGAGTACTACACGCAGTGCTGCGGGTTTCTGACCGAGTATCTCGTCTCGAAATATTCGGGGTTCCCGAGGCGCGAGTTCCGGTTCGCGGTCGATCTTCGCGGCATCGGCAAGCTGTTCGACTTCAACCAGGCCAACCAGTGAGCGGCGTGATCGGCATCCTGGGCGGTACGGGGCTGCTCGGCCGCGCGGTCTCCGCGGAGCTGGCGCGCCGCGGCCGCGCCTTCATCGCGCCGCCGCGTGACGCGTTCGACCTCGCCGACGCGGCCACGATCGACGTCCGCCTCGAGGCGCTTCGCCCGGCCGCGATCGTGAATCTCGCCGGCTTCACCGACGTCGCCGCGGCCGAGCGCCCCGAGAACGGATCCGCCGCCACCTTGCTGAACGCGGTGCTTCCCGGCTTGCTCGCCGCCGCGTGCGCGCGCCTCGCGATCCCGTTCGTGCACGTCTCGACCGACTACGTCTTCGACGGCGCGAAGCGGACGCCGTATCTCGAAGACGACCCCGTGAATCCCTCGCAGGTCTACGGCGCGACGAAGCTCGAAGGGGAGAAAACGGCGGTCGCGGGGAACCCACGCGTGCTCATCATCCGGGTTTCGACGCTCTACGGCCCCGGGCGCCCGCAGCGCCCGGCGTACGTCGACGCGATCCTCGCGCAGGCGCGGGCTCGCGCCGCGGAAGGAGGCGGCGCGATCGAAGTCGTCGAGCCGCCGGTGGCGTCGCCGACCTACGCCCCCGATGTCGCCCCCGCGCTCTTGGACCTGCTGGACCGCGGCGCCATCGGCATCGTCCACGTCGTGAACGACGGAGCGGCGAGCCGCCTGGAGCTCGCGACGGCCGCCGTCGCCCTGGCGGGGCTCGACGAGCGCGTCACGGTCCGCGTCCGTCCCGAGCCCCCGAGCGGTCTGCGGCGCCCCGCATACTCCGTCCTCGACACGACGAAGCTCTTCGGACTGATCGGCCGCAGGCTTCCGCCGTGGAGGGATGGGCTGGCGAGGTACGTTGGCGGAAGTCGAGAGGTGAGGGCCCGGAGTTGAGAGTGCTGGTCACGGGGGTCACCGGATTCTTGGGGGGGCGCATCGCCGCGCGCCTCGCGGCCGCCGGCCACGCGGTGCGCGGGCTCGTCCGCGACGAGGCGCGCTGGGCCGATCGGCCCGGGAACGCCGAAGCCGTCGTGGGCGACGTGCTCGACGTTGCGTCCTTACGCCGCGCGTCGTCGGGCTGCGACGCTGTCGTCCACTGCGCCGCGATGGTGAAGCCCTGGGCGAAGGACAAAAGCAGTTTCGATCGCGTCAACGTCTTGGGCTTGCGCCACGTGCTCGAAGCGGCGAAGTCGGCGAACGCCCGCGTGTTCTACACGTCGTCGTTCATCGCGCTCGGCCCCACGGACGGCGCCACCTTCGACGAGGACACGCCGCACCCCTCCGGTGCCCCGCACAACGACTACGAGCGCACGAAGCGGGCGGCCGACCTCGTCGCGCGCGAAGCCGCCGCCGCCGGCGCGGCGATCGTGCGGCTGTATCCCGGCGTCGTGTACGGCCCCGGTGCGATCACCGCCGGGAATCACGTCGTGAAAAACCTGATCCTGCATTCCCGCGGCAAGGTCGCCGGGCTGCTCGGGGCGGGGGACCGCCGGATGACGTTCGCCTACGTCGATGACGTCGCCTCCGGATTCGCGGCGGCGCTGGAGCGAGCCAAGGACGGCAGCGCCTACATCCTGGGTGGCGACAACAAGACCCTCGTCGACCTCTTCGCCGCATTCCAGGCGGAAACCGGAATCGCCCCTCCCAAGATGAAGATTCCCTACGCGGTCGCGCGCTTCGCCGGCCGGCTGGAGAGGTGGCGTGCCGAGCTTTTCGGCGTCGAGCCCGAGATCACCGATGAGATCGTGCGCATCTACGCGCACGAGTGGACGTACTCGTCCGCGCGAGCCGAAGCCGAGCTGGGTTACCGCGTCACTCCGCTTCGAGAAGGCGTCGCGAAGACCGTCGCTTGGTTGCGCGAGCACGGCGCCTTGCCTCCCCGGAGTACCGCCGCGCGATGAGCCCGGTGACCTCGGAGCTGCTCCGCAAGACCGTGCACATCAGCATGGGCGGCTTCGCGCTGTTCCTGCGCTACCTGACGCCGGAACAGGCGGCGCTGTGCGCGTGCTTTGCATTGGGGTTCAACCTGTTCGTGCTGAATCGCCTGACGCAGCGTTCGCTCTTGCGCCACCACGAAAGAGCCCGCGGCTACTCGCTCGGCATCGCGCTGTACCCCGCCGCCGTGCTCGCGCTGATCGTCGTCTTCCGGACCCGTCTGGAGCTCGCCGCGGCCGCGTGGGGCCTGATCGCGTTCGGCGACGGCATGGCCGGCGTGTTCGGCGTCACGCTCCGCGGCCGCAGGCTCCCATGGAACGCCGCGAAGACCTGGGCCGGTTCGGCCGCGTTCGTGCTGTGGGGGACCGCGGCCTCCGCGTTCCTTCTTCGATGGACGCAGCAGGGCGCCCTCGACGGGCCCAAGACCTGGATCGGCCCTTCGTTTCTCGCCGTGGGCGCGCACGGGCCCACCTTCGAGCCGACCTATCTCGTCGCAGGCTGCTTTGCCGCCGCGTTCCTCGCCGCGATCGCCGAGTCGCTCCGCACGGGGATCGACGACAACATCCTCGTCCCCGCGGTCGGCGGCGCCG
This sequence comes from Acidobacteriota bacterium, assembly GCA_043740355.1. Taxonomy (GTDB): domain Bacteria; phylum Acidobacteriota; class Polarisedimenticolia; order Polarisedimenticolales; family DASRJG01; genus DASRJG01. The sequence goes on from JAYUCM010000245.1 coordinate 10,934, forward strand.
CGTTGTACGCGGCGACGCTCGTCGACCCGCAGCGCCTCGCCGACCTGTCGCCGATCCTGGCGCGCGATGCCGGGATCGGCGCCGCGGTCAACGCCGTGCTCGCCGTAGCCGCCTACGCCGCGCGCGGAGTCGACCGCTCGGGCGCGCTGTGCGGTTGGTGTCTCGGTGTCGCCCTCTACACGTTCTCGGGGTGGCGCGGCTTTTCGCTATTGCTGCTTTTTTTCATCCTCGGGACCGCGTGCACGAAAATCGGCTACGCGAAGAAGGCGCTCCTCGGCATCGCGCAGGAGAAGGGAGGACGACGCGGCGCCAAGAACGCGATCGCCAACACCGGCGCCGGCGTGCTCTTCGCGTTTCTAGCCGTCGCGACCCCTTACCACAGCCTATTCGCCCTCGCCCTCGTCGCCGCCTTCGCCACCGCCGCTGCGGACACCGTCTCCTCCGAGATCGGCCAGGCGTTCGGCCGCACGACCTATCTCGTGACCAGCTTCAAACGCGTTCCCGCCGGCACCGAGGGCGCCGTGTCGCTCGAGGGCACCCTCGCCGGCTTCGCCGCCTCGACCGTCCCAGCCGGTTTCGCCGCCGCCGCGTCGCTCATCACGTGGCCCGGCGCCGCAGTCGTCGTCGCCGCCGCCTTCGTGGGCACGACAATCGAGAGCTACCTCGGCGCGACCCTTCAGCGCACGAACGCCATCGACAACGAGGTCGTGAATTTCGCCAACACGCTTGCTGGAGGACTCGCCGCGATGGGACTGAGCCTGTTGCTCTAGCCGCGCCCCGCGCGGGACGAGATTCGATCGGGACGCCGCAGGCAAGTGACCGAAGGGGGAGATCGCAATGAAGACCGACCTTCAACTCACTGCGGACGAGCGCGATAGCTTCGAGGGTACGCCGCGGCCGGTGACGGTCACCGGCCCCTTCACTCTCATGCGGTTGGTCGGAAGAACCGCCAGTGGTCGCGCGAATGATCCTTACGGTCGGTACTGGTTCAACGAGCGTTACTTCTGGAACGTGATCGACTTCTTGACGGATCACCATTCCGACGTTGCGCTCGTGAACCACTACCTCAAGCTCATCATTCGTGAAGGTACAGCCGTTTGCCACGACTGGAACTCGTTTGCGAAGGTCTATCAGCTTCGGATTCCAGCAGGAGTTCAGGTACGTGCGTGCGTGGGTCGAACCAAGTCCCAGCCGTTCTTCTCGCCCACGGACCCGCAACGCCGACGGCCTGGGCCGGATGAAATCTTGATGGGTGGTGAGGTGCAGTACGTCGCTGACGTCGAAAAAGTCGGACGACAATACGTTACGGGGCCACTTCCCATGCGCATCCATGGCATCGGTCACGCATGAGGTGTTCGATATGACGATCACCGAAGCTCAGCGGGAGATGCGCATCCGTTTCATCGGGGGCCTGTACGGGCAGCTCGTCTCGGGGGGCCCTGTGGCTCGTATCGGCAAGTCTGGCGGTGTGGGGCAGTCCCCGTGCGGCCATCACGACCCTGGCGGGGGCGCACTGTCTGCCGTTCGTGACCCTGTACGGCATGCGGATGTTCGCAGCGGTCGGAGGCGTGCTGGTCGGTGGCGGTGTGGTGATCGCCACGCACCTGTCACGAAGCTTCAGTGTCGGTGCGTGGTTCACCGGTGCGACGCTTCTCGTCTTCGCTGCGGTCGGAAGGGTGATCGCGCAACATGAATGGCGCGGCGGCGCGCAGTTATCGCCGCGGACAGGGAGGACAACGTGACCCGAAAGATCGAAGTGATTTCGACCAGCAACGCACCGATTTCTGTGGGACCGTTCTCGCAGGGTACGCGAGCGGGGGGCTTTATTTTCTGCTCGGGCCAAGGCGCCTTCGAGCCCACGACCGGCCGCCTCGTTGAAGGCGGGATCAAGGAGCAGACGCGCCAGGTGGTTCGAAACCTTCAGGCCGTCTTGGAGGCTGGAGGGAGCGGCCTGGATCGCGTCGTGAAGGTCACGGTGTTCCTCTCGGACTGGAGCTACTTCAAGGAGATGAACGAGGCCTACGCCGAGTTCTTCGGCACCGAGCGGCCACCGGCACGATCGACCGTACAGGGTGAGCGTTGGCCGGAGGGTCATCTGGTCGCCATGGAAGCCATCGCACTGGCGGAGTAGGCTTCATTCAGGACGGGGGCTCCGACACGCGCTCTTTCTGCCGCCGTGATCGTGGCGGCGGCCTGACATGCGACGATCCCACGAGCGTCCCTCGAAAGGCTACGGAAAGGACTCGCGTGACGATTCTTGAGACTATCGGCCGTACAAGACTCATCCCGCTCCGGCACATCGTCGCAAAGAGGAGCGCCCGGATCTTGCTCAAGCTGGAATACGAAAACCCGACCGGGAGCATGAAAGACCGGATGGCGCTCGCCATGATCGAGGCGGCCGAGGCGGATGGACGGCTTCGGCCCGGTGGGTCGGTGGTCGAATACACGGGTGGAAGCACGGGCGTGTCGCTCGCCTTCGTTTGCGCCGCAAAGCGCATCCCGCTTCAGATCGTGACCTCGGACGCGTTCAGCAAGGAGAAACGGGACCACATGACGGCGCTGGGTGCTCGCCTGACGCTCGTCACGAGTTATGCCGGGGGGATGACGAAGGCGCTCACGCTCGAGATGATCGAGACGGCGAGAAGGCTCGCCTCAGCTCCCGGGAGCTACTGGACCGATCAGTTGAACAACACGGATCAGCTCGCGAGCTACGGGCGCATGGGCGAGGAGATCTGGGAGCAGGCCGGCGGGAAGATCGGCGCCTTCGTCCAGAGCGTCGGCACCTCGGGGTCGTTGCGGGGGATCTCGACCCGCCTTCGAGCTCATGACGACGCCGTGCACGTCGTCGCTGTAGAGCCCGAGGAGTCGGCCGTTCTGTCGGGCAAACCGAGCGGATCTCATAAGATCGAAAGCACGGGCGCCGGATTCGTCGTTCCGTTGTGGAGCGCGTCGCTTGCCGACGAGATCCAGACGATCTCGACCGAGGAAGCGATGGCGACTGCCCGGCGTCTCGCCCGGGAAGAGGGGATCTTCGCGGGCACTTCCACGGGGGGAAACGTCGCGGTGGCTTTGCGGGTGGCCGCTCGTCTCGGACCTGACCGGACGGTCGTCACCGTGGCCGTCGATTCGGGGATGAAGTACCTCAGCACGGCGTTGTACGCGCATTCGTGAGAGCGGAGCGACCCATGGCGATTCGCATCGTCCGGCTGGGAACGGAGAGAGCCCCGAACGAAGGCGTGCGCATCGGCACGGTCAGGCGTCCGCCGCGAGGCGTTCCGAAGGCCGCGTTCTCGTCGGGCAACTGGTACGACGTTTGGCTGCCGAACCTGGCGCCGTCGCCGGAGACGGTCAATCTGGGGCTGGCCTCCGAATCGGAAAGCCAGTGGCGGGCCTTCGTGAAGCGGTATCGTGCCGAGATGGCCCAGCCCGAAAACAGCCGGGTCCTCGATCTGCTGGCCGCCCTCTCGCACGGGGCGAGTTTCTCGGTGGGCTGCTATTGCGAAGATGAGTCGCGCTGCCATCGGTCCGTGCTCCGGCAGCTGTTGCTCGATCGAAAGGCCAAAGTGCTATGACAGGTGAAGTCGTCTTGCGGGGTGTGACGGAAGCCGACCTCCCGATCTTCTTCGAGCATCAGCGGGACGCGGCCGCGAACCGGATGGCCGACTTCCCGGCGAGGGATAGGGAGGCATTCATGGCGCATTGGACGAAGATTGCGGGCGACCCGACGAACATCACGAAGACCATCGTCTTCGGCGAACATGTAGCCGGCAATGTGGTCTGCTGGGGACCCTCCGACGATCGAGCCGTCGGCTACTGGATCGGAAGGGAGTACTGGGGGAAGGGCGTGGCGACCCGGGCGCTGGCGAGCTTTCTGCGCCTCGTGAAGACGCGCCCCCTCTACGCGCACGTCGCCAAGAACAACGTTGCCTCCGTTCGGGTCCTGCAAAAGTGCGGATTCACGATTTCGGGGACCGCCAAGGTGATCTCCAGCGCATCCGGCCGGGATGTGGAAGAGCTGATCCTGAAACTGAACGAACGCGTCGTACCTTCGGATGGCGAGGGAGCGTCCGCATGACGCTCGTGCTGCTGTTCGCGTCGTACGCGATCGTACTTGCCGTGGCACTCTGGCGAGCCGGATACAGTGCGCAGGCTCCACGCCGGGGCGGCACAGCTCACCGAGATCCCGCGCGGGTCTTGATCGTGGGAGCGACCGGGGGGACCGGTCGCGAGCTCGTCGCGCAGGCTCTGGAGCGCGGCTTCGCGGTCACCGCGCTCGTTCGAGACCCGACGCGGCTGCGGGTCGAGCACCCGCGACTGACGGTTGTCCGGGGTGACGTGCTCGACGCGGCCTCCGTCGAGGCGGCGATGAGCGGCCAGGACGCGGTGCTTTCCGCGCTCGGCCACAAGCGCTATTTCTATCCGACGCGCATTCTGTCGTCGGGTACGCGCAACATCGTGCGCGCGATGGAGTCTCACGGGGTACGGCGCGTCGTCTGCGAGACCTCGCTCGGTATCGGAGATACAGCAGGACGCCTGGGCCTGTGGTACACGTTCTTCGTCATTCCGGTGATTCTGCCTTTCTACTTCTGGGACAAGACGAGGCAGGAGCGCGTCATCGCGGAGAGCGGCCTGGAGTGGGTGATCGTTCGACCCGGCGCGCTGACCAACGGGGACCGGAAAGGCCGCGTTCGAGAGGGTCGGGGCGTCGGCTCGTTCTTGTGGACCGTCCGCATCTCCCGTGCCGACGTGGCGGCCTTCATGCTGAGCCAGTTGGTGTCCGACACGTATCTTGGAGCCGCACCGGGTGTGTGTTGGTAGCGAGCCGTGGTCATTGAGCTGAAGAAGGGACGCGACGGACCATCCACCCTGGTCTGCGTTCGTGCCGACGGTACCCGGACCTGGGGCAAGGTGGCTCGCTTTTTTCCGGTGCACGACCTGACCCACTGCGCGGTCGAGAGCGTGCTCGGATTCCACGAGGCCTTCTTCGGCCTCGTTGAATCCGGATGGGACGTCGACGAGTTTGCAACGCCTGGAGTCGCCGGACGTCTCCCCGTCGAAGCGGGCTGGGCGGAGAGCATCGTCGGCCTTCTCGATCTCGAGCGCGGGACCGGGAAGGAGTGGAGCGTCCCGGAATTCAACGAGGCCCTTGTCGAATCCTTGCGTGGGCAGGGTCGGACGGCCTTCCGGCCCGTCGGCGAAGACGAGCTGATGCGCACGAGGGCGCTGCGGGACGAGCTCCAAGCCCGATGGGAGGAGCTGGCGCCCGGCGGTGTGCTCACGGTGCGGTTTCCGGTCCTGGCGGCGGAGCGCGCAGGGTGACGGGTGAGACGGGAGTAGACTCCACCGCCGGAGGCCGGATGAAGTTCTCGGAATCGACGGCTCGCGCCTCGGCGATTTTCTTCGCCCGCACCATTCTTGGCTTCATTTTCTTCATGGCGGGGGAGTGGAAGGTCTTTTCCTTGGGCCCGCTCGAGCACGCGCGCCGGTACTTCGTCGAACCCTACGCGCACACGTTCCTGCCGGCGTGGTCGCTCTGGGCCACCGGCGCCGTCGTTCCTGTCGTCGAGCTGGTCGCGGGAGGATTGGTGCTCGTGGGATTCCGTGCGCGGGAGGCGCTCGTCGCGTTGGGCGGCGTCCTCGTCCTCGTCACCTTCGGCCACTTGCTCTTGGAGCCCTTGTACGAGTTTCATACGCACGTGATCCCGAGAGCCGCACTGCTCATCTTCGTGCTCGTCATGCCGCAGGCGAACGATCGATTTTCCATCGACCATGTGCTGACCCTCGGCGAGAATAGGCAACCCGCGCGGGGTTGAGGAGATTTCATGGACACACCGAGGGCGCTTCAGAGGAATCGACGGAGCCAGGTCGCCGCTGGCGCCGCGTTGATCGTCATCGGGATGGTCGCGCTGGCCCTTCAGTATTTCGAGGGGCCCGGTCGTGCCGTCGTCCTGCTTCTCGCCGGGGGATCGTTCGTCGCCGCGTACTTCTACAGCGACATCTATGGGCTGCTGATCCCTGGGGGGGTCCTGTCGGGGCTCGGCCTCGGGAGTCTCGGAGAGTGGCAAGACGTTGCCGTCAGGGACCCGAACGCCGTCGGTCTCGGCATCGGCTTCATAGGGATCTACGTCGTCGAGCGCCTCTACCGCCGTCGAGCGCATTGGTGGCCGCTGATCCCCGGGATCCTCCTCGTCGGCAGCGGTCTCGGAGCACGCTTCGGGGACGTCGGTCACATCCTGTGGAGGTGGGCCCCCGCCATCCTCGTCGTCCTGGGCGTCGTGCTCGTCGTCCGGGCGATGAAGCGGGGCTCCGGCGTCCCGACGGACCCCTCTTAGCGCCCGACGATAACGGCGGCGACGGCGGATGGGCGCCCGCGGCGCGGCAGCTTCTCGGCCATCATGCGGATCCCCTCGGCCCAGCCGGGTTGCGCGACGAGCGCTTCGGTCTTGACCCGGCGCGAACGCAGCGGACGCGTGGTGAGAAGCGCCGCCCAGTCCGGACGAGGGGTGCCCGCGATGTCCACGCACGCCGCGTCGAAGCCGGGCTCGGTCCGGTAGAGAGCGAGGAGCCCGAGGCCGCTCTCGCCACCGGCTTCGACATGGAGGATCGCGGTGCGCCCGAGGGGGCCGTCGTCGATCTCGGCGAGGATCCCTTCCACGAGCGGATGTCCCGAGGCGTAGAAATCGATCGACTCGTCGGCGACGGCTTCGGCGCGATCGAACGTGCCGAGGAAGCTCGCGCCGCCGGGGACGCCGGGAAGCGAGTCGACCCTTGCGTGATTCCCGAGGACGATCGAGTGGACGCGCCCGTGCCGATGCTCTTCGATGCGCAGACCGAGCTGGGCCGCAGCGCCGAGGACGACGTCTTCCGTCAGCTCCTCGATGTCCTGCGGAATGCTCGCGAGGATGGCGCCGGCCGATTCGGCGCGGAACGGGTCGCGGTACAACTCGTGATACGCCGCGGCACGGACGCGGTCGCGCGCGGCGCCGGCCTCCCGCACCGCGCCGTCGAAGAACGAGGGGGCGATCGTGTCGAGCTCCGAAAGCGCCGCTTCTTCGATCACGTGCTCGACCCGCCTGAGCTCGTGCTCGAGCCCGCCCAACGGCTCGCGGAAGAGGCCGATGGTCTCGAAGAGCGTCGCGATCGAGGCGCCCAAGCCCTCGGGGGGGCGAACGTAGACGATCTCGACCGGTTTGTCCCTGCCGATGCGGTCGAGGCGACCGATGCGTTGTTCGACCGCGGCGGCGGCCCAGGGGAGATCGAAGAGGACGAGGCGGTGGCAGAACTCGAAGTTGCGCCCCTCGCCGCCGCACTCGGTGGCCAGAAGCAGCGAAGGGCCGGAGGGCAGGCGGAACTGCGCCACCTCGATGTCCCGCTGACCGGGGGAGAGGTCTTCGTGGAAGACGCCGGTGCGCAGCTGCGCGCGGCGTGTGAGCTCCGAGCGGAGGTGCTCGACCGTCTCGCGCTCGGCGGCGAACACGAGGGTCTTCTCGCCCCGCGCCTTCCAGACGGCGGCTTCGCGCGCGAGCCAGGAAATGCGCGGATCGGCCGCGAGCCAGCTCTCCGCGAGCCGCCTTGTCCCGGCGTCTTCCCGGGGCAGCTTCGCGAGGAGGGAAGCGCCCGAGGACAGCGCGGCGCGCAACAACCGCGCCTTCTCGCGCTGCGCGATCGCGTGCGGCGCCGGACGCGCGCGCAGCGTGCGCTCGAGCGCCGCGAGATTGTGCCAACCCGGGTCGGAGGGGAGGTCGACCGGCGCCGCGACGCGCGGCGGGAGCCCGCCGATGTCCGTGCGGCGCGTCGAGCTGGCGCACGGCGGAAGAGGCTGACGTCTCGCGAGGCGTGCTTCGAACCCCTCGTTTTCGGGGAACTCGTCGGGGCGCAGGAGTTGGAGCAGCCGGAAGAACCCGTGCGCGTCGTCCTCGAGCGGGGTGGCCGTGAGCAGCAGCGTGTGGCGCTGCAGCGCCGCGATCGGCGCGATGGCGCGGTAGGCGGGGTTGCCGGGATGGCCCGGCGGGCGCCGTAGGTGGTGGGCCTCGTCGACGATCAGGAGGTCGATCCCGCCGGCGACCGCCTGCTCGGTCAGCTTCGGCCGCGCGACGAGGGTGTCGAGGCCGATCACGGCCCGGCGGTGGACGTCGAACGGGTTGAAGCCCGCGCCGAAGTCGCGCTCGACGTCGGCGAGGCGCGCCTCGTCGAGGAGGACGAACACCTGGTGGTACTTCCGCCACAGCTCGCCGAGCCACTGCACGGTGAGCGTCTCGGGCGCGACGACCAGCGTCCGTTCGGTGCGTCGCGTGCGGATCAGGTGATTGGCGATCAGGCAGGCCTCGACCGTCTTGCCGAGGCCGACTTCGTCGGCGAGCAGCCAGCGGACCGGGTCCTGCCGCGTCGCTTTGAGGGCGACGTCGAGCTGGTGCGGGAACAGACGGATGCGCCCCCCGAGGAACGACCCGAGGTCGTGGGAGGCGCGCGACGCGGCCAGGTGCAGCGCGTCGAGCCGGACCGAGAACGCATCGAGCGGACCGACGTCGCCGAACGCGAGTCGCTCGACCGGGGTATCGTCGGGCGAGGGGAGGCCGCGCTCGTTCCACGGGACGAGGGCGTCCGTCGCGGCGCCGAAGCGAAGCACCGTCTTCGTCTCGACGAATTCGACGACCACGTTGCGCCCTTCGAGCGCGGCGACACGGCCGACGCCGAGGTCGGTGTTGTAGCGGTGTGTAACGCGGTCGTCGATCTTCCACATGGGTGTTCGGTATCCGACGGAGCCCTGGCGAAAGCGAAGATGGTAGCAGTACTCTCCCGCGTCGACGCTCGAAGGGGTGCCATGGACGACGTGATCGACCTCCTCCCGCAGCCGCGGCGGATGCTCCACGGCGCGGGATCGCTGGCGCTCGACGCGGACGGTTCGCTTCCCGCCGGTGCGGGGCCGGACGTGCGGGTCGACGGCGGCGCGCCGGGAATCCGCGCGCAGGGGTACCGGCTCGTCGTCACCCCGGAGCGCGTCGTCATCGAGGCGCGGGACGCCTCCGGGCTGTTCTACGGTCGCGCGACGCTGGCGCAGCTCGTCCGCCTCCACGCGGCCGTCGGCGCGATCCCCGCTCTGACGATCGACGACGCCCCGGACTTCGCCGAGCGCGGCGTGATGCTCGACGTCAGCAGGGACAAGGTCCCCACGATGGAGACGCTCTATCGCCTCGTGGACGAGCTGGCGTCGTTCAAGATCAACCGGCTGCAGCTCTACGTCGAGCACACGTTCGCCTACCGCGCGCACCCGCTCGTCTGGGCCGAGGCATCCCCGCTGACCGGAGCGGAGATCGAAGCGCTCGACGCCTACTGCCGCGAGCGGTTCATCGAGCTGGTCCCGAACCAGAACTCGTTCGGCCACATGGAACGCTGGCTGAAGCGCCGCGAGTATGCGGACCTCGCCGAGTGCGCCCCGCCCTCCGGCGACACCATGTCCCTCTGCCCGATCGATCCGCGCGCCGTCCTATTCCTCACCGGCCTTTACGACGATCTGCTCCCGCACTTCGCGAGCAGGTCGTTCAACGTCGGCTGCGACGAGACGATGGACCTCGGGAAGGGGCGCAGCCGCGAGGCGGTGGAGCGATTCGGGCGCGCGCGCGTCTACCTCGACTTCGTGCGGAAGATCCACGGGCTCGTGACCGCGCGGGGGCACCGCATGCAGTTCTGGGGCGACATCGTGTTCGAGCACCCCGAGCTGATCCCCGAGCTGCCCCGAGACGTCCTCGGGCTGTTGTGGGGATATGAGGGCGACCACCCGTTCGACGTCCAGGGGGAGAAGTTCGCCGCGTCGGGGATCGACTTTCACGTCTGCCCGGGAACCTCCGCCTGGCTATCGCTGACGGGGCGTACGTCGAACGCTGTTTCCAATCTCGAGGCCGCGGCGCGCTCGGGGCTCGCTCACGGGGCTTCCGGCATCCTGGTCACCGATTGGGGGGACTTCGGACATTGGCAGCCGCTTCCGGTCTCCTACCTCGGCCTGGCCTACGGAGCGGCGCTGGCGTGGTGCCACGCGACCAACCGCGAACTGGACGTTGCGCGCGCTCTCGACGCTCATGTCTTTCGCGATCGCGCTGCGGCGCTCGGCGGGATCGCGCGCGATCTGGGAGACGTCTACCGCGAAACCGGCGTCCTCGTGAAGAACGCCTCCGTTCTTGCCCTGCTGCTCCTGTTCCCGGAACGGCCGTTGGGAGAAGGACGTTTGGCGGGGCTGACTGTGGAAGGATTGGAACGCGCGGAGGCGCGCGCGGCGGAGCTGGCATCGCGGCTCCACGAGGCGCGTTGCGATCGCGACGACGCGCCGCTGCTGCGCGCCGAGTTCGCTCTGGGCGCCGATCTCACGCGCCACGGGTGCAGGCTCGGTATCGCGCGCCTCGCGGCGCCGGGTGGTGCGGTGGCGGCGATCCCGGGCCCCGCGCGCGCGGCGCTCGCGGCCGACCTGCGGCGGATCGCCGCGGAGTACCAGCGCGTGTGGCGTCTACGCAATCGTGTGGGCGGCCTGCGCGACAGCGTCGGTCGCCTGGAACGGCTTCTGCGTCTCTATGAAATAGGGGACACTCCCCTTTGATTTGAGGACACTCCCCTCGGGGGAGTGTCCTCAAATCAAAGGGGAGTGTCCCCTATTTCAACAACGGCGCGAGACCGGCCCAGGTGACCCGGTCGAGCACGTAGAGCGTCGCGAGGTACAGCTCGACCTCGTCCACGGGGAACCGTTCGAACAGAGTTTTCGCCGCTTTCTGCAGCGCCGCGGCGCCCGGGGGCTTCATGTCGTGGTCTTCGTCGATCAGGCCGTCGGCGTGTGGGATCTTCAGGGCGTCGAGGAAGGCGGAAAGCATCGCGCGGCGCTGTTCGAGGTGAAGCGCCAAGAGCATCGAGCCGGCGAGCGAATCGGTGGGACGGATCGAGCGGGCGACGTACTGCGCCCGCCGGTCGACCGGGAGCTGACGGACAGCGCTCTCCCGAAACCGCATGCCCTGCATGATGGCGAAATCCGCTTCGCGCCGCGTGGGGGCCTCGCCCCAGTCGTGGGAGTAGAGCGAGCGCGCTGCGGCGAGCCGGACCTCCGGTTCGAGCGACGCCCAGAGCTGCGAAGGGGCGCATTGGGAAAGGTCCATGCGAGAGGCGAGCGACATCTTGCGGTCCCCCTACTCGAACTTCTTGTACAGGACGACCTCGCGGCCGCCCTTCCGGTGCTCGATGTGATCCATGAGCTCGCGCATCAGGAAAATCCCGCGCCCATGAGTCAACTGGATGCGGTCCTCGCGGCGCGGGTCGGGGACCTTGGCGGGATCGAAGCCGCGTCCCTCGTCGCGGACGGCGATGACGAAGCCCTTCTTCGGGTCGCAGTAAGCGCGGACCAAGACCTTCTTCGCCGCGTCGCTCCGGTTGCCGTGGAGGACGGCGTTGGCCAGCGCCTCGCGCAGAGCGATCTCGAGCTCGGCCTGGTGGTCGGCGAGGCAGCCCGTGATGCGGGCGTGCCTCAGGATGTCGCGCACCGCGCGGTTGATCCCCGGCGTCGTACTCTGAAGGCGGCGCCGGTATCGGAACGCGAGGGTGTGCCGGTCGAGAGCGAAGGGCGCCCTCCGTTTCACTGTCTTTCGCCCGTGCGTCTCGGTCACCAAGGCCCCCGCCCGTTCGCGCTTTCCGCGCGAACCGGTGAAGCATAAGGCAAAATGCCCGTCTTCCCTACGATGGGAACGACGCGAGGTTCAAGATGGCGAGGCGCTACTGGCTATTGAAGTCCGATCCGGGCACGTTCGGATGGCCGCATCTCGAGAACGCGAAGGGTCGCCGCGCGGTCTGGGACGGCGTGCGGAACTATCAGGCGAGGAACATGCTTCGCGACGAGGTGAAGCGGGGCGACGGGGTCCTCTTCTACCACTCGCAGTCCGACAAGGCGGTCGTCGGGACGTGCAAGGTGACGAAAGCGGCCTTTCCCGATCCGACCGACGAGGCCTGGACGGCCGTCGAGATCGCTCTCGAGGCGAGATTCGCGGCGCCGGTATCGGAACGCGAGGGTGTGCCGGTCGAGAGCGAAGGGCGCCCTCCGTTTCACTGTCTTTCGCCCGTGCGTCTCGGTCACCAAGGCC
>JAYUCM010000246.1:0-1505 GCA_043740355.1 Acidobacteriota bacterium
GCAGGTCGTCCGCCCCTTCCCGCTCGAGAGCCGGTGGACGTTGCCGCCGTCCCGGTCCATCACGAAGATCTGATCGCATTCCATGCCGTCGTGCGTCGATTGAAAGATCAACCGCTTTCCGTCGGCGGACCAGTACGCTTCCGCGTTTTGCCCGCCGAAGGTCAGCTGGCGGATGTTGGCCAGGTGGACCTCGCGCGGGTCGCGAAGGGTGTCGCCCTGTGGGAACGCGGGTAGGGCGAGCAGGCAGACCGCGAGCAAGCGTCGCATCACGGATGCACCAAGTCGGCCGTCAGGAGCGCGCGCCACGTCTCCGGGATCGGCGCTTTCGCCCGGGCCGTGTAGTCGTATTGAACCTGAGTCGAGACCCCCTCGACGACCAGGCGGCCGCCTTCGCGCGCGCGGCCTTCGTAGGCCAGCTCCCAGGACGTGCGTCCGATGCGCACCGGCCAACAGCGCATGTCGATCGTCTCCAGCATGTAGACGGGCGAGCGGAAGTGAATCGTGATCGACGCGAGGATGAAATCGACCTCCGCCATCGTCTTGAGCCCGCGGCGCGTGATGACGTAGCTCGTGCGCACCTCCTCGAGCCAGTTGACGTACACCGCGTTGTTGACGTGGCCCAACGCGTCGGTGTCGCGCAGCGTGGCCTGGATCGCGAGCGTGAAGGCGTTTTTCACTTCGCTTTCCCCTTCTCCTTGAGGTCGGCGACGATGGCGGCGATGCGCGCCCTCGTTCCTTCCGAGAACCACCCGTCGAGCCACTCGGGGAGCAAGAGCCGGTTGTTCGCGCGCATCCTTTCGACGACGGGCGAGCGAAGGTAACGTTTGGTCACCGCGAAGGCGAACGTGTCCTTCGCGATGAACTCCTCCAGGCGCGCACGGCCGGCGGCTTCGACGCCGTCGGCATCGGCCAGCTCGTCGGCAAGACCGGCCGCGACCGCGTCCTCGTCGCTCACGTTCCGGCCGAGGAGCGCGACCTCGGAGACCTTGTTTCTCGGCACGGCGTCTCTCACGATCAGCGCGACGCCGAACGGGAGCGGCACGCCGACCTTGACCTCGTTCAGTCCCGTGATCGCGCCGCGACGGAGCACCCGCCAGTCGGCGCACATCGCGAGAACGCAGCCTCCCGCCAACGCGTGCCCGTGCAGCACGGCGACGACCGGCTTCGGAAACGTGTAGAGGGTGAGAACGGCCGCGGAGAAGCGCCGCATGAAGCGCTCCATCTCGTCGCGGTCGAGCGCCACAAGCTCTTGGAGATCGAGCCCCGGGCAGAAGATCTTTCCGCCGGCCGTCAACAGCACGCCGGCAATCGCGGGATCGGCCTCCGCCTCGGCGAGCGCGGCGACGAGACTCTCGATGAACGGGTCGTTGATCGCGTTGCCGTGCGCGCGCTCCAGGTGCAAGACGCCGATCGCTCCGTCGCGCGTCAGCGTCACCGCCTGCGTGCCGGTAGTCATACACCACCTCCGAGGGACGGCCGGGACGACGGACTATACTAGCCGCCGC
>JAYUCM010000247.1:0-9142 GCA_043740355.1 Acidobacteriota bacterium
CAGGGTTTCCTTGCGGATCGTCCCACGGGTCATCGGGGAGGCCTCGGGGCGCGCGCCGCGCGGGTCTTTGTGGCTCAAGGGGCGGGAGTATATCAGGCGAGGAGCGACGCGCGGATCCTAGTGTGGCGGTGAGCCCCCCGGCGCGGGCGTCTGACTGACCGCGGGCGCCGGAGCGTGCGGATCCAGATCAAAGATCGAGAAGGTCCACTCGCTGTAGTTGCTCTTTTCCTTGTAACGCCGGAACGGATGATCCTTGCACCGCGACTTCACGCCCGCGATGGGGAGTCCCGTGGTCTCAGCCGAGCCGTCGCCGGGCTTTCCGATCGGGGGGAACCCGACCTTGTCGGTCCCCGGGGAACCGGTGGGCGGTTGCCCGAGCTGCGCGAGCCCTCCGGCCGACGGCGGCAATCCCGGCGGGGCGGCAGCGCCCGGCACTCCTGGAACGCCCGGCACTCCCTCCGCTGTCGGATCGAAGAGTCCGGCCGGGCCCGCATAGAGGTACTGCCACTGGCCGCCCTTGACGAGCGGGTCCTTCCAGAGGCGGCGCAGAAAGTACTGCTGCTTGTTTCCCGGCTCCATCAGCTCCTTGAGCTCGATGGGCAGCTTGCCCTTCTCGGCCTGGAACCGTTTCAACGCACGGACGATGTCCTGCGCGCGGAACATCATCTCGGCCTCGCTGTCGCGGCGCGCGACGTCCGCCCAGGCCTGCACCGCGACGGTCGAGAGGATCATCACGATGGCGATCCCCGCCATCAGGGCCACGATCAACGCCCCGCGTTGCTTGCGCGCGAAGATCGCGGGGACGCCGATCACTACGTGCCCGCCGGGACATGGACCGTGATCGTCGCGGAACCGGAGGTAAGGTGGGGACAGTCGGTATGCTCGGGGAGGCCATTATCGGTGACGGTGAGCGTTATGAAGTAGTCCACCGGATCGGTCTTGTATTTGTACTTGCAGGTCACGTGATTCTCCGTCGAGCTCGGATTATTCACTGGGTCGCCGCAGTCCCAGTGGTAGCTCAAGTCGCCAACCGCGGTATGGTCGTCGATCGAATCCGTGCCGACCACGTCCGAAGCACTGACGAACGTATCCTTGGTTCCAGCGCCAAGCGTCTGCGCGTCCGCGGGCGAGATAACGGCCGTGGGAGCTGTGTTTTGGGCACAGACTCCGGTCGCAACCGTCACCGTCTTTGTCAGCGCGGCCGATGTCGCGGTGACGGTGATCGACAGAGGGTCTGTCGACGCCACCGTCAGCACGTCGGTCGCCTGTCCGTTGGATTTTGTCGTGACGCCCTGGCCGTTCGAGCCGAGCGTACCGGCGGTGGAGGTGAAGAACACGCTAATCCCCCGTTGGGCGACATTCGTGTCGCTCACGACCGTCGCGTAGATGTTCCACTTCAGTGTCTCGTTTGGGACCGGTTGGGCGACGAGAGTCATCTTGTAGTCTTTCCCGGCGAGCAGCGGCGTATCTTCGCAGCCCGTCGCCAGCGCGAGGGCCGCGAGGAACGCCGCCACCATCGTTGCCTTCATCATGGTCCGCATCGCCCTTCTCCTCAAAACCGCCGCAACGGCGGTCGTCAGAACTCGGAATAGCTGTGGCCGTCGAGAGAAGTCCCGTCCGCGCCGCTTTTGACGTCGACGATCCCCGGCTCGGTCGTGATGTCGGATTCGTCCATCTGCGCGGGTTCCGTCACCCACGTTTCCGAGCTATCTGTGAACGGATCCTTGGGGATCGACTGAAGGTAGTGATCCGCGACGAGGGACGAGATGTCCGACGGGTACTTTCCCTTGTCGGCGAAGTACTGGTTGATCAGAGTGCGCATCGTGTAGAGGTCCTGGTGCAGCACCGCCTCTTTCGCCTTGACGATGCTGCGGCGGTAGTTCGCGACCGCGACGGCCGAAAGAAGGCCGATGATCGCGCAGACCACCAGCAGCTCGATCAGCGTGAACCCTCTCTGGCGCCTCGAGGTCGTCGGCCTACCATTCGGCATAATGCGTCCCGTCGAGAGCGACCGCCTCGCTCTTGGAATGTACGTCGAAGATGTTCATCCCGTCGGTTGCGAACGACCCCGGCTTGTCGCGGCTGGATCGCGTCGCCCAGTCGTCGGTCCCCGTGATCGGATCGCGCGGCAGCCGCCTCATGTATTTCATCTTGGTGCCCGCCGCGTCACCGATGTCGAACCCTTGATAAAGCGCCTCGATCTTCTCCGGATAGTGGTCGTCGTTCGATCCGTTCAGTTTCGAAGCCATCTGCGGGTTGTGGTCGGCGTCCCATTGGAACCGGTCGATCGCGATGCGAATCTCGCGCAGCGCTTGGCGCAGCTCGAGCTCCTTCCGGCGCTTCACCCACGTGTTCGCCACGGGGATCGCGACGCTGGCGAGGACCAGGATGATCGCGGAACAGCACACGAGCTCGACCAGGGTCAGCCCCCGTTCGCCGGCTCGGCGGCTTCTCCTCGGCATCATCGCGTCAGGGCTCCACCACGACGGGGGACAGCAGAAAGGTCGCCGGAACGTTGCGCGCCTGCGGATCCTTCACGGACGCTCCCACCCAGGCGAAGCCGGAGTCGCCGGGATTGATCGCTTGGAATTGGAACGTCGCCAGGGTCCCGGCCCCCGACATGCCCTCTCCCCCCCCGAGCCTCGAGAGCCCGACGACGACCTCACCGCCGCCGCCGGAATCCGTCGCGAGGAACACGCTGTTCGCCCCGTCGCTGTTCAGGAACGGGCCTTGAATCGCGGGCGGCACGAACTCCAGGGCCTGGCGGTTGTACCGAAGGTGGAACGGCACGGAGCTGACGTTCGTCGCGTTCTCGATCCGCACCTCGATGGACACGCGGTCGCCGACGCGGAACGACGGCGCCGACGGCACGAGACGAACCGTCGCCGGTCCCGCGTTCACGGGGGGCTGCTGCGATTCGGTATCCCCCGGCGGCGACTCGGCTGGCGGCTCTTCCGCTGGGGGCTCTTCGGCGGGTGGTTCCACGGCGGGAACGATCGCTTCGGCCGGCGGACTGGCGGGGAGCACGATCACCGGCGGGGGCGCGCTGGGGCGCCCGCGCTCGACCAGGCCCGCGGCCGGCGGGCCGCCCTCTCCGGGCGGCGTCATGGGCGGGAGGTAGGCCTTCGCCGGGTCGGGCGCGATCTCGGGAGCCGCATCGCCTTCGTCGGGATCGGCGAACGGCGACACACCCATCACGCCGCGCACCGGGCCGCGCAGGCGCATGTTGTCCTCGGTGCCGACCCAGAGCGTCTGGAGGTCGTCCTCCTGGATGTCAGGGATGCGCACGATGTAGGGGGTGAGCGTCAGGACGATGTCCGTCTCGCGGTGATCGATGTTCCGCGTCGAGAACACGTCGCCGAGGCCGGGGATGTCCACGATGCCGGCGACGCCGCCCTTCGAGTTTGTGTCGTCGCGCTTGATCAGACCGGCCAGCAGGTTCGTCTCTCCGTCGCGAAGGCGGATGACCGTCTGGACCTGTCGCGTGCCGATGATCGGCTGACTGACGCCGGTGCCGAGATCGACCGTACCGGCCAGGTTCGACACCTCGACCTGGACTTTGAGCGTGACCTCCTTGTTATGGTGGACGCGAGGCTCGATCTGAAGCGTGATGCCGACGTTCTGGTAGGTAAACGACGTGATCGGCACCACCGACGCGTTCACGCCGCCCGTGTTGACGCCGGTGTTGAACGTGGTGTTGGGAATCGGCACGCGGTCGGCGATGACGATTTCGGCCTTCTCCCCTTCGCTCACCCGGATCTGAGGCGATGCGATCGACTTGGTGTCGGTGTCGCTCTTGAGAAAGTTCAAAACGACGCTCGGGATCGGCCCGAGCAGCCAGTTACCCTTCTGCTTGATCGATGACAGGTTGTTCAGGGGAAGCGATGTCGTGCCGCCCAGGAATGCGAGCGTCATCGACTTGGCGGACAGGTCGATGCCCAGCGTTTGGAGCGTCTTGCGGTTGATCTCCAGGAGCTGGACGTCGATGATCACCTCGCCTTTCGACTTGTCGTTCGACTCGATCAGCTTCGCCGCGATCGCCACCTTGTCGGGCGTGTCCTTGATCGACACCGAATTCAACGGGTCGTTCTCCGCGACCTGCCGGGAGTTCAGCAGCGTGCGGATGACCGAGACGACCTGCTTCGTGTCGGCGCTCGACAGATAAAACGTGCGGATCACCTGGTCTTCGAGCTCCTGCCGCTTCTGGCGGTTGTCGGGGGCGATCAGGAGCGTGTGCTCGTCGATGATCTTGTAGAAGTTCTTCGTCTGCAGCATCAGGACGTCGAGCGCCCGCTCGAGAGTGACGCTTCCGATCTCGATGGTCATCGGCTTGTTGAGGTCCGTCTTCTCGTCGTAGATGAAGTTGATCTGCGACGCCTTGCCGATCACGTCGAAGATCTGGCCGATCGGCCTATCGCGGAATTGGACTTGGATCGGGATGTTCGACTTCGCCGAGAGCTTGGGGGGCGCCAGCGCGTCCTTCTGCGCCCGCGCCTTCAACCTTTCGATCTCGGACGGTTGCTCGTCGCGCCGCCGGATCATGATCAGCGCCTTTTCGAGCTCGTCGGCGGCGTGCTGGTTGCCGGGGTACAGCAGCAACGTCTGCTGGTACTCGGCCGCCGCCAGATCCCATTGCGCGGATTTCGCGTAACGCTTGGCCTTTTCGAAGTGTTGGGCCGAGGCCTTCAGCTTCGCCCGCGTCAGCGCGATGTCGTATCGCGAATTGCCGGGATCGAGCGCGGTCGCCTTGCTGTACTGGAGGACCGCCTGGTCCCAGTTCTCGCGGCGGGACTCCTGCTCGGCCGTCCGGAATGCCTTCTGGGCGGCGCACCCCGAGGACATCAGCAGCCCGACCGCCAAAGCCGTTCCCGCGATTCGATTCATCGTCGACACGTGCGTCCCCCGTTTCGTTTGCGCTTGCATCCGCTATTTTCCACGCATGAGCGGCAGTTCCCTCACCTGACCCTTGAACTGCGGGTTCACGTAGCTGATGACTACGGACTCGTACTTGATCTCGTCGATGCGAAATTCGTTCTTGACGATCTCGCCCGTCGTCGCGACGAAGGTCGTGTTGTTCTCTTCGAAGGCCGCGATGCGACCGGTCGGCGGACCGACGAACCCCATGAATCGGAACGAAATCGCGGGCGGCGGAGGAGGTTGCGGCGGCAAGGGATTCGCGGCCAGGAAGGCCAGACGCTCCGCCTCGGCCTTCTGCCGCTGCAGCTCCTCGAGGCGCGCCCGGCTCTCCGCCTCCCGTTGCGCCTTCTCCGCGGCGGCCGCGGCCGCCCTCATCTCCTTCACCTGCGCCCACGACGGGGGTCGCACCGCGTACTTGAAGAGATCCCGGCCGCCCTGCTCGTAACGGACGACCGCCTTGTCGAGCAGCTCCATATGGACGAGCGGCGCCCTCGCCACGGCGAGCTGCTTCTTCGCCTGCGCGCTCTTGTCGGCGGCGACGGCCGGCGGCGCGTCGGTGCCCCAGAGGCGCCAGAGCCACACGGCCGCGGCCAATCCGAACCCCAGAATGAAGAGAATCTCCCGGCGCGAGCGGCCTCTCGCCATCAGGATCTCCGCGCGGGGACGGCCGGCTTCTTGCCGAGCTCGTCGAGATCCGCGTCGGGCGCGATGAAGTAGGTGGCAAGCGTAATGTTCAGCTCGACGATGTCTTGCAACTTGCCCGTCCCCAACGCGACACGTTCGATGACGAGGAAGTTGTCCGAGCTCTCGACCGACTGGATGAACTTCCGCAGATTCGAGTAACCCCCCGAGAGCGGCACGACGATCGCGAAGCGCTCGAGCGCGCCCTCGTCCAAGGCTTCCGTCTCGTAGCGCACCCGGTCGAGGGCGATACCGAAATCGTGCGTCAGCTTGGCGACCTCGAGTTGCACCCCGATCATCCGGCGCTGGCGCGTCGAAAGGACGTCTCCGGCGAGGTGCTTCATGTCGTCCCGCGCCTTCTCCATGGCCGTCCGGTAGTGCTCCTTCTGGACGATCTCCTGCTCGCGCGCCTTCACGACCGTGAGCTGCGGGCTCGACAGGTCCGTGAGCTGCCGGTAGAGGGCGACCTTCGGACGCACGTAGAGAACCGAGAACGCGGCGTTCGCGAGGAGCAACGCCGCAAGGGACAGGAAGATCGTTCCGCTCGCGGCGCGCACGTCGAAACGGGGCCGTCGCGCGGTCACGGCAGCCCCTGAAGGGCGGAGGCGGGAGCCTCTCCCCCCTCCTCCGCGGCTTTGCGCGCAGCTTCGAGCACGTGCGGGATCTCGGGATGTTCCCCGGCCAAGCGCCCGTCGGGATCGTAGAGGAATCGAAGCTGGAACGTCACCTCCGACGACCCGGGCGGCGTCTCGTTGCGGACCGGCTCGACGTTCGCGAAATGCGGGTCGACGATCAAGGCGCGCTCGAGCTCGAGGAACGACTCGAAGCTCCGCGCGCTGCCTTCGATGTCGACCGGGACGGTCCCCTCGAACACGGTGTCGCGGGAGCCTCCCGACCCGGCCGGGCCCGTTCCGTAGACCGGGCGGACCGTCGTCATGCGCACCTCGTAGGGAACGACGTGCTCGAGCGTGTTGAACAGGCGCGTCCACGACAGCCCGCGCCGCAGGATGATGTCGTTGGCCTTGTCGGCCTGGATCTGCATCGTCTTCGGATCGAATACGCGAGCGCCCTTGATGGCGCTCTCTTCGCGTCGATCCAAATCGCCCAGGCGGCGCTCGACCGAGCCGAGATCGGCCTGCAAGGCGTCGAGCTTGGCGGAAGCCTCGATCGCGGTGTGTGCGTTCCAGGCGCTGAAGGCGACGACGGCGGCGAGCAGGACGCCGTACGCCGCCCAAATGGGCACGTTGTTGCGGAACGGGCGCGACGCGAGGTTCAGATCGAGCGGGCGCATCACGCCGCGGTCCTTCCCGAGGCCGCCCCCAAAGCGGGGGCGAGGCGTTGGCCGTCCATCGGCTCGAACCGGAGGCCCGACGTCGGATCGAACACCGCGGACGCGTCGATCGCGCGCACCGCGGGGACGCCGATGCGTTCGAGCACGGGCACCACCTCGTCCAGGCCCGGCGACACCGCGCGAACGAATATCGTCCCGACGCCGACGCCTCCCAGCTTGTCCTCGTAGTACGACAGCGACGACCCCAGCTCGCGGCCCATCACGGCGAGGCGTCCCGAGGGATCTTCTTCCTCGCCGCCCGCGTACGTCTTGCACCGGAAGAACACGACGCGATCGGCGCGCACGATCATGAGCGTGAAATAGTTGCGGGTGCAGTTGAGAAGCGCGGCGTCGGCCCCCGTCGCGACGGACTTGGCGAGCTCCGCCCGTACAAGATTGAACAGACTCGGCGTGCACAGATCGACCAAGCCGGGCCGCGCCCCCGCCGCCTCGAAGGCCGCCTCGTACTGCTCGACCACGGAGCGCATCATCACCGCGACCAGCAGGTGCTGCTCGGGGCCGGGACCGGGGAGGGCCCACGACGAGATCATCGCGTCCTCGAGACGGAACGGCACCGAGCGCCGCAGCTTGAAACGGAGCATTTCGCGCAGCAGCTTCCTCGTCGCGGGACGCTCCGGGAGACTCACGATCGAGACCTTCGCAAGATTGTCGGGGAGGATCAGCGACACCTTCCCCGGCTTGGTTCCGCTCCGATCGAACAGCTCGCGCACCTGCCGGGTCAGGTCGTCGAGCGATCCCAAGTTGGGCCGGAAGATGGTCGCGCCGACCGCGTGCTCCGGCGCCGATTGAATACGGAACGCCTCGAGGATCTGCCTCGACCGGCGGCGCGGCTTCACGCGGACGAGCGTCAGCTGGCCGCGATCGATCTCGACGGCGACCGGCGGATACGCCGGGCGGAGGTCGAGGAACGCCTCGGGGTCGAAACGCCGGAAACGCGCGAGGATGGGGTCGAAGGCGCTCATTCGACGAAGGTCACCTTGTTGATCTCGTGGAGGGAGGTCTTTCCGGCGAAGACCTTCGCCAGCGCCGCCTCGCGGAGAAAGGTCATGCCCTCCTCCTTCGCCGCGCGCTTGATGTCCGCCGCCGGCCGCTTTTCGAGGATCATCTCGCGAATGCGGTCCGACATGTCGAGAAGCTCGGCGATCGCGGTGCGTCCCATGTATCCCGTGCCGTTGCAGTCGATGCATCCCTTCCCCTCGTGGAAGGTGAAGTCGAGGTAACGGTTGGGGTCCAAGCCTGAGTCGACAAGCTGCTCGCGCGTGGCCTTCACGGGGCGCTTGCAGCTGGCGCAGATCAAACGGACGAGGCGTTGGGCGAGAATGCAGTTCAACGCGGAGACGAAGTTGTACGGCTCGACGCCCATGTTCAGAAAGCGGCCGAGCACGTCCACGACGTTGTTGGCGTGGACGGTCGTGAAAACGAGATGACCCGTCAGGGCCGACTGGATCGCGATCTGCGCCGTCTCTGCGTCGCGGATTTCTCCCACCATGATCTTGTCCGGGTCGTGCCGCAGGATGGAACGCAGGCCGCGGGCGAACGTCAGCCCCTTCTTCTCGTTCACGGGGATCTGGGTGATCCCCGGGAGCTGGTACTCGACGGGGTCTTCGATCGTGATGATCTTGTCCTCGTCGTTCTTGATCTCCGAGATCGCGGCGTAGAGCGTCGTCGTCTTGCCGGAGCCCGTCGGGCCGGTGACGAGCACCATGCCGTAAGGCTCCTTGATGAAGCGCCGCATCCGCTGCATGTCGCGGTCTTCGAAGCCGCAGACGTCGAGCGAGAGCGAGGCGAACTCGCGATTGGTCGACTCTTTGTCCAGGATGCGGATGACGCAGTCCTCGCCGTGGACCGACGGCATGATCGACACACGGAAATCCACCGTGCGGCCCTTGATGCGCAGCTTGAAACGGCCGTCCTGCGGGACGCGCTTTTCCGAGATGTCGAGCTCGGACATCACCTTGATGCGCGAGATGATGGTCTGGTGGAACTTCTTGTCGATCGGCTCCATCGCCTGGTACAAGACACCGTCGATGCGGTACTTGATGATGACTTCGCGGTCGCGGGTCTCGATGTGGATGTCGGAGGCCCGGCGCTGCAACGCATTGAACACGGTCGAGTCGACGAGCTTGATGATCGGCGACTGATCCGAGGTGAGGCGGTCGATCGTCAGCGTCTCTTCGCCGGTCTCGTCGTCTT